>JBDHMQ010000021.1:0-13379 GCA_039656095.1 Gemmatimonadota bacterium
ACGCGGAATCGCTCCCCCCATGAGCATACCGGGTGACGCGCCGAAGGGCGCCGCGGGCCTCGGCGTGCCCTTCTTCCCGACTCAGCTGTTGCGGTCGCTGATCGTCTCGAGTCTCGTGATCGCCATCGTCATCACGCTGGCGGCCTTCTTCCCCCGACCGGTCGGGGATCCGGCGGACATATCCACCGTCCCGGATTCGCTTGTGACGACATGGTTGCTGGCCGACGTGGCTCGTGCGCTGATTCGCTACGTTGGTCCATGGCTGTTTATCATCCTGCTCGTCCTGCTCGGTGGGCTTGCCGTCCTTCCGCTGTTCGACCGCCGTCCGGCGCGACAGCTACGCGATCGCCGGATTGCTCTGCTGCTTGGAGCCGTGTTCTTCCTGATATTTGCCAGCGCGTGGTTCGCCGGACATCAGATGAGGAACACGCCGCCCTCTATTGCCGTCGAACATGATTCCGGTGCCTCAGAGCAGGCTCCGATTCCGATTGAGCCTCTCGGCCTGAGTCCGATTCAACCGACCCAACCCGAGAACGAGGAAGGCGTCCCTTGAAACGGTCTCAGCTCTTCTACCTGGCGCTAGGTATTGTGGCGCTGTCAGCGGTCGCGGTGCCGCGGCCTGCTCAGGCGCAAGTACGTGTGACGCTGGACGATACATATGGCTGCGTACGCTGCCACGCGGACAAGCGTCAGTCGTTCATCGCTGGGATCCACTCGGAGCGGGGTCTGCGGTGCCATGATTGCCATGGCGGGGATCCGAGCTCGTTCGAGATCGACGCCGGGCACAGTCAGCCGTTTCTGGGCGCACCGACCAAGCGTGAGACTGTCGAATTGTGCGCTTCGTGTCACTCGGACCCCAACCAGATGCGACAGTATGGGCTTCCGGCGGACCAACTCGCCGAGTTTCGGGCCAGTCGGCACGGAGAGTTGCTGCTCATCCGGGGAATTAACGATGGCCCGGCGTGCACCGATTGTCATGACGCCCATACCATACTTCCACCCGAGGATGCTCGGAGTGACGTGCATCCCACCAACATCTCCGCGACGTGCGCGACCTGTCACGACGATGCGGAAATGATGGATCCGTACGGGATCCCGGTTGACCAGTTTGAGACGTATCGAGCGAGCGCACACGGGCTATCCCTGTACGAGGAAGGAAACGCCGCGTCACCGACCTGCGTGAACTGCCACGGCTCGCACGCTGCGCTCCCCGCTCCGGCGGGTGAGGTACCCAATGTCTGTGGCCAGTGCCACGTTCTCGTTCGCCAGGAGTTCTACGAGGGGCCGCACGGGGACGCGACTCTCGGGGGCGCACTCCCTGGATGTCTGGCCTGCCACAGTCAGCACGGCACTGAGCACATTCCCCACGAGGCTGTGCAGGCCACCTGCCGCGAGTGCCATGAGAGTGGTACGCCCGAGGACGATATCGCGGGTGCGCTCCAGGAGACGCTCGTGCAGGCCGAGGAGGACCTCGAAGCGGCCGGGCGATCGATCGATGAGTTGGTGCGCCACGGCCGGGACGTCACGTCGGCCAAACTGCGGTTCCGGACGGCGCAAGCCAGCCAGCTCCAACTCACCCTGGTGCAGCACAGCCTGGACTCGCTACGGATCGAGGATCTAAGCCGACGCGTTCGCTCTACATCACGCGGTATCCAGGAGATCGAAGAGGTTAGCCAAGAGCACCGGTGGGAGCACAAGCTGATGACAATTCCGGTTTGGTTCCTGGCGCTTGCCGTCGTGTTTTTCTCGGCCATAAAGCTGTCTGGCGTGAGGCGGACCGACGAATAATCACCTGACCCCCAGGAAGCGTTTTAGCGTCCGGTTTTCGCGGTCACTCCAGATCTTCATCAGTGCCGGGATCCTGGTAGTAGTGCTGGGGGCCATCGCCGGCGCGGCGCTCATTCACCGATCGGCCCAACCCAGCTTCTGCACGTCCTGCCACCTGATGCAGCCGTATTACGATTCCTGGGCGAGTTCCTCGCACAATGAGGTGTCCTGCATCGAGTGTCATTACGCCCCAGGCATCAAGGCCGAAGCGATGGGCAAGATGGCGGCGGCCAATCAGGTCGTGAAATACGTGACCGGTACATATGGAATGAAGCCCTGGGCAGAGATCGAGGATGCTTCGTGCCTCCGTTCGGGCTGTCACATCGAAGATGAACTGGTGGGCGAGT
Organism: Gemmatimonadota bacterium; assembly: GCA_039656095.1. Lineage (GTDB taxonomy): Bacteria > Gemmatimonadota > Gemmatimonadetes > Palauibacterales > Palauibacteraceae > JARFPW01. The sequence continues at coordinate 2,175 of JBDHMQ010000021.1, forward strand.
TGGAATTCCGCGGCGTCCGATTCGATCACGACGAACACCTTGGGGATCTGCGCCGAGGCAAACAGCTGCGGTGCACGACTTGTCACTCGCAGATGGTCCAGGGCGATCACGTCGCAGTGACGGCGAGCACCTGCTACTTGTGTCACTTCAAAGAGCAACCCGAAGGGGAGCCCGTCGCGGGATGTACGGGATGCCACCAGGACCTGCCCCGGCTCGTCTCCGACGTCGGGCTTGTGGTGGATCATCCGCAATACGTTCAGGATCTGGTCCCATGTCAGGATTGCCACGAACAGGTGACGACCGGATTCGGCGAGGCGGAAGAGTCACGATGCATCAATTGCCATAACGAACCCGAGCGCATGGAGCAGTGGGAAAACACCACTCGCATGCACGAGGTGCACATCGCCGAGCGCAACGTCGAATGCACGCAGTGCCACAAACCGATCGATCATCGGATTCAGACCTTGCACGTCGAATCGAAACTGGATTGTGAGTCGTGCCACCAGAACTCGCACGACGTGCAGCGGCAGTTGTACGCCGGTGTCGGAGGGCACGGTGTAGAGGAGCGTCCGGATCCAATGTTCGCCGCGCAGGTCAGTTGTAAGGGTTGCCACGACCTGAGCCGCACGGTCGATGCGCACGCGACCGTGACCGAAGCCGGTGAGGCCGCATGCATGTCGTGCCACGGTGTGCGCTACGCGAACATTCTCCCGGCCTGGCAGGAGGCGATGACGAGTCGCGTCAGAACCGCGGCGCGGTTCCTAGACGACGTGCGCTCGGTTTCGGGGGCGGCACCGGTACGCCGCCGCGCGCAAGTGGACAGTCTCGTGAGGCTCGCCGCCGAAAACGTCGACTTCGTCGAACGCGGAAGAGGAGCACACAACGTCCAGTATTCCGATGAGCTGTTGAGGGCGTCGGTGACCATCCTTCAGGAAGCGATTCGGCTTGGGAACCTCCCGGTCGCGAATTCCAACCCTGATCTTGGCCCGCGCGTGACTGCTGACGGTTGCAGCGCCTGCCACCTGGGTATCGAGAGTTCGACCGCCGTATATGGTGGTGAGATGTTCGATCATGGCGCCCATGTTGTGACAGGTGCGATGGAATGCTCGGAATGCCATACGTCCAATGACGATCACGGCGGGACGACGCTGGACGGCGTCACGGCGTGCGTGGATTGCCACCACAGCCCCATCGGCCCGATGAACTGTGCACAGTGTCACCAGGGTCCCGGGGGCGTACCGGAGGAGACGCTCGTACTTGTCGAGGGCGACTTCTCACACGAGGCGCATCAAACAGGCGATGTTCAGTGTTCCGACTGCCACATTCCGCCGGAGATGACTACGGAAGGCCTGGATTGTCAGAGCTGCCACGAGGAGCACCACACGCCGGAAGCCTCCTGCGTCGATTGCCATCGTGACGGTGCGCTCGCGGATCACGATGCGGCCGATCACAACGTCGTCTGTGTCGAGTGCCACGACCCACCGGCGGATCGCATCGACCGCTGGACCCGCCAGGTATGTGCTTCCTGCCACGTGACGGAGCTCGTCGATCACTACGAGCCCGAGACGTGCGAGAACTGCCACCAGGTTCCTCCGATGGGCGAAACCGCGAACGTCCTGCCACCCATACCGTCGGATCCGTAACGCTATGCGTCCACGAATAGTCGTCGCGGCGCTTGTCATAATGATGTGCCAGGCTACATCAGCCATGGGCCAGGAGGGCGCCGCTTCCTGTGACAAATGTCACGAGGACAGGCGTTTTCTCACGGGCAAGACCGAGACGTCGGAACAAGATCAGGCCCTCTTCGTCACGCGCGACATGCTCATGCAGTCGGCTCACGATGAGCTGTCATGCGCCAGTTGTCACGACCAGCACGCCGTCGGCTATCCCCACGTCACGGATGCCATCGCCAACCAATGTAGCGCGTGTCATGAAGCGGAACAGGATGATTGGGCTCAGTCCGTTCACGCGGATAACTACACCAGTACTGGAGATGCGGCCGGCTGCGTGACCTGTCATACCGCCCACACGGTCTACGGTCAGGACGACGAGCGGTCCCCGAGCTACGACTTGAACGTGGCCGGCTTATGCGCCGGCTGCCATGCGGACAGCACAATAGTCGGCACGTATTTTTCGGCGGTAAAAGATTCGTTGGCCGCAGCCTCGGTCGCACTCTATCACGAGACCGTGCACGGGACGCACGTGACCGACGCCGGACTCGTAGTCTCCGCGACGTGCAGCGATTGCCACAGCGCCCATCGGACACTTCCGGGTGATTCGCTCGCCTCCACGCTTCATCGAGACTCGGTTGCGACCACATGCGGTCGCTGCCACGCCGAGGTACTCGCCCTGTACGACGGGGCCGCGCATGGCGCAGCCTCGTATAACGGTGCCGGCGACCATCTGGATGGCCCCCCCCCTAATTGCGTCGATTGTCACACGGCACATGGAATTGTCGGCGCGCACGAACCAAACTGGTTCCGAGGCACCGTGGAAGAGTGCGGCCAATGTCATGAACGGTTGTACCAGACGTATCTGGGCACCTATCACGGAAAGGTCACAAGTCTTGGCGGGGAGCTGGCCGCCAAATGCAGCGATTGCCACACGGCACACGACATGCGCCCGGAAGCCGATTCGCTGTCCTCGGTGCACGCGAGCACCCTCGTCGCTACCTGCGCAAAGTGTCACGAGCACGCCAACGAGAGTTTTGCGAAGTACTACGTGCACGGAGACCCAGCGAACCGGGCGGAGTTTCCTCTCCTGTTCTGGCCGTTGGTCATCGTGACGGCGTACGTGGTTGGCGCGCTCGCACTCTTCAACGTGCACACCGGCATGTGGTTGTGGAGAAATGCCCGCCACGCGATCCGGGAAAGACGGGAACGCCAATCATGACTCGCCACCGGCTCAGCAAGTCTGAGCACGGAGAAGGACCTTACGTGCGGCGCTTCTCCGGGACCGATCGGGCAGTGCACCTTATGGTGGTGGTCTCGTTCTACGCGCTCCTGGTGACCGGAATCCCACTGCTGTTTGCACACTCTCAGTGGGCCCAGTCGCTGATTGGTTTGCTCGGCGGGGTCGAGACCGCAGGCGTGATTCATCGCCTGGGCGCGACCCTCACTTTCGCCTACCTGGTCATTCATCTTGGTACAATCCTCGTCGGGGCGCTTCGGTCGCCGGATCGAAAATCCTACTTCCTCGGCCCCAATTCGATGGTGCCGAACGCGAAGGACTGGCGGGACCTCAAGCAGATGTTTCGGTACTTCAGAGACCGAGACCAACCCCCCCAGTTCGATCGATTCAGCTATATGGAAAAGTTCGAGTACTGGGGCGTGTTCTGGGGGGTCGCGATCATGGGGCTGTCCGGTCTGCTCATGTGGTTTCCGGTGTTCTTTGCCCAGTTCCTACCGGGTTGGGCGTTCAACATTGCGACCATCCTCCACGGTCGCGAAGCCCTGCTCGCGCTGGGTGTGATTTTCACCATTCACTTCTACAATGTGAATCTCCGACCGGAAAAATTTCCGATTGACGTTGTGATTTTCACGGGACGGGCAACAGCAGAATACATGAAAGAAGAGCACCCTCTCGAGTACGACCGGCTTGTCCGCGAGGGTCAACTCGAGTCGCGGATTGTACCTCGAACGCCCGATGCGTCCTATCGTCGGTGGGTCCTGTTTGGTTTCGTGTCGCTCACAATCGGGCTTCTCCTTGTCGTGTTCGTGATCATAGCGGCATTATTCTGAATGGTTGGCACGCGGGGAGATGTCAGTTGCAACGTACCTGCACCATGTACGACTATATGTCGAACACAAACCCGGAGGAGCACGCTTGAACCGTCACGTCGTGCCGGTGAATGGAACTACAGAGGTCACCGTTCGTCCATGAACGCGGGCCAGGTGCGCTATTGGGTGCTCTTCGCGTTGTTCGCGGCGGGAGTCCTAGCGCCGGTGGAGCTCCAGGCACAACAGGTGGCAGGTCAATGCGCCGAGTGCCATCGCGGGCTCGAGGACACTGACCTGTCCGAGCCGGCTGCACTGTGGGAAGGTGATGTACATCTCGCCGCCGGCCTGACGTGCACCGGATGTCACGGGGGCGATGCATTGACGCCCGATGAAGGCACGGCACACACGGGCATGGTGGCGAGTCCGTCTCGCGACCGAGTTCCAGCCCTGTGTGGGCGTTGCCACTCGAATCAGGAATTCATGCGGGGCTACGATCCCGATATCCGAATAGACCAGGTAGACGCGTACCGAACTTCCCGACACGGTGAGCTGCTTGCCGAGGGCGACACGAACGTGGCGGTTTGTGTGGATTGCCATTCAACGCACGGCATCAAGTCGTCCGACGATGCCGGCGCTTCGACGCATCCAGCCAACGTGCCCGACACATGTGGTGAGTGTCACACCGACGACGAACGCATGGCATCGTACGGCATTCCCACAGACCAGTTCGACGAGTTCAAGACGAGTGTCCATTGGTCCGTTCTCGAAGAGCAAGGCGACTTATCAGCCCCTGTCTGCAACGATTGCCATGGGAATCACGGAGCCGTCCCGCCTGGATACGAGGCAGTAGGTCGCGTCTGTGCAGAGTGCCATTTCCAGATCGGCGAATACTTCGCTGCGAGTCCGCACTATTCCGTGTTCGTTGAAGCGGAAACTCCAGGCTGTTCCACCTGCCATGGCAATCATGCCATCCAGCTTGCCGATGATGAATTGCTGGGTCTGGGCGAACTAAGCACATGCGGTGGGGCTGGTTGTCATACGGAAGCTGATGAAGGCGGGATTGCAGCTTCACAGATGCTGGTTCTTGTAAATTCACTCCTTCAGGCCCATGCCCGTGGGGACTCAATCCTGACCGAAGCCGAGCATGCAGGTATGCCGGTTGATCGGCCACGCTTCGAGTTGGCTCAGGTTCAGAACGCGATAGTCAGCGCCCGGGCCATGCTGCATATGGCCAACCTGGATTCCCTGCAAACAAAAATCGACGACGGATTGACCCTGTCAGCGGCCGGTTTTGAGGCTGGTGAGGGTGCCTTTGTCGAACTGCGAACCCGCCGCACGGGGTTGGCTGTATCCGCCGTGTTCATCTTGTTTCTCATTCTGGGCCTGCTGTTCAAGATTCGACAACTGGAGGCGGCATGAGCGAAGACTGGCGAGAGACAGTCGTCGTACGGCGGCGCTTCCTCAACTGGATGTTGGGAACCGGGGCAGGAGCTCTATCGGCTTCTGTTCTTTATCCAATTGCCCGCTTTATCGTTCCGCCTGAAGTAGAGGAATCCGACGAATCGCAGGTTACGCTGCCCCTGGCACCTCGAGACATTCCGAGAAACAGTGGACAAATATTCCGATTTGGGTCCAAGCCAGGGGTGATTATCCGCACGCCGCAGGGTGAGCTTAAGGCATTTGACGGTATGTGCACGCACCTCGACTGCATCGTCCAGTATCGGGATGATATCAGCCATATCTGGTGCGCTTGCCATAACGGCCATTATGACCTGAATGGGTCCAACATTCAGGGGCCTCCGCCGCGTCCATTGCAGGAGTACACGGTAATCGAAGTGGGCGACAAAATCGTGGTCAGCAAGGATACCTGATGACCACCGGAGAGCCCCGCCGCGGCCGCATTTGGGAGTGGTTCGATCATCGCATCGGGCTGGCGGGTATCGAGCGCATGGCCAGGAAGAAAGAAGTTCCGGTTCACAAGCACTCGTTCTGGTACTACCTGGGAGGCATGACACTCTTCCTGTTCATCGTCCAGGTGGGGACAGGTATTCTCCTCCTGTTCTACTACCGTGCGAGCGCCGCCGAAGCCTACGAGTCAATCCAGTTCATCATGACCGAGGTGAAGTTCGGCTGGCTGATCCGGTCGCTGCACCACTGGGCTGCAAACTTGATGATCTTTACGCTGGTCATCCATATGTTCAGCGTGCTCTTTCTCCGGGCTTACCGGCCTCCGCGTGAACTCACCTGGCTCACCGGAGCGGGACTTCTGGGTATTACGCTGGCATTCGGATTTACCGGGTACCTGCTCCCGTGGAATCAGCTTGCGTTCTTTGCGACGCGTGTCGGAACACAGATCGTCGGCGTCGTTCCGATCGTAGGCGAAGGACTGTTGCGGATCGCCCGCGGGGGCGACGATGTCACTGGCGCCACCCTGACGCGCTTTTACGCACTCCATGCCGCCGTCTTGCCGCTATTGATCGTTGGCTTGCTGGCATTCCATTTGTTCATGGTTCAGAAGCTCGGGATGAGCACGCCGCCGAGCATCGAAAAACGAGGAGCCACTGGACGTCCGCTCCCATTCATGCCGAATTTCCTGCTGCGTGATCTCGTAGGCTGGTTGGGTGCCCTCGCCATTATCGCCGCACTGGCCGCGTACTTCCCGGCCGAACTTGGTTTGAAGGCGGATCCCTTTGCTTCAGCGCCTGCCGGAATAAAGCCCGAGTGGTACTTCATGTTCATGTTCCAGACCCTGAAGTACCTGCCGGCACACATTCTGGGGATAGAAGGCGAGATTATTGGAATTATGGGATTCGGGATCGCCGGCCTCATCCTGGTACTCGTGCCGTTCATTGACCGAAGAAGGGATGGAGAGGAAGCGCACCCGTTGTTCGGATATTTGAACTACCTGTGGTTTGCGATGATCGCATTCATCCTGATCATGACCTACCTGGGGTACGCCGAAGTCGTACCCGACTTGACGTCGGTGCCCGCGCCATGATCCGCCGCATGTGCATACTGGCCGTGGTAGCCCCGCTGGCGTGCATGGCGGTTCTGTTGAACCCGTCAACTGTCTTGGGCCAGGCGAACCCCGACCTGTCACGATTCCAGCACGAGTTGCACGCGACCTACCAGTGCGCCGAGTGCCACAGCACCGGAACGGCGACTACCGTCTCCAATCGTAAGTGGTGCGCCGATTGCCATCATCTCGACGTAGGATATGCGCAGTGCCAGCTGTGTCACACCGCGCGGGAGATAGCACCGGGACCTGTGCGTGCAATTGTACGCTTCAACTTACCACCGAACGAAATTCGCACACGATCCTTGATATTCGATCACAATGTTCACGGGAATGTGGGCTGTGCATCGTGTCACACGGGCGGCGCTGCGTTACGGTCTCAGGCAGACTGTGAAAGTTGTCATACAGATCATCACAAAGCCGATAGGGACTGCCAGGCGTGCCACGAGGAACCACCTGTCACGGCGCACGCAGAAGACGTGCACCTGGACCTGGCCGGATGTGGATCGGCCGGCTGTCATGTAGCCGAAGGGGTTGATTACGCCGCTATGCTGGGTGATAGGAATCTGTGCTTGTCCTGCCATGTCACCGAGCTCGAGCATGAGCAGCCTTTGCCCTGTGCAGAGTGCCACCTCGTAAGCGAATCCGGCATTACGCCGGGAGACAGACCGTGAGGTATTTCGGATGGATGGCAGTCCGAAGAGGACTCGGGGCAGGAACACTGCTGCTCGTCGCATCCGCCGGACCTGCATTAGGGCAGGGAATGCGAGGCGAGGTTCGCGTAAGCACCGGATTCCTTGAGGCTCGTCCCCTGGTCCGAGACAGCATTCCTGACGGTGCGGTTCCGGGCGGTGGATTACAGCGGCGGCTGGACGACGGAACCCTGGTTACATGTATGCCGGGAAATTTCTGCCGTTGGTTTCGCGCCGGTGACGTCGATCAGATCGTAGTGACTACTCAGGAATTCCTCGCGACCGGCTGGACGGGAGTGCAGGGACTCTCGACAAAAATTCACCTTCGCGGCCGGTACGGAAGCGATGACTTCTGGCCACAATCGAACCAGGAATTCGAAACTGTTAGCGCCTTTGCCGACTTTGACCGATCCGACTATCGAGTGCGTGCGGGTCGGATTTTCAGGACAGATGGCCTGGGGTACTACAACTTCGATGGAGCTTCCTTCCTGTGGCGTGGATGGAGTCCGCTGTGGGTGGAGGTCTATGGTGGGTGGGGTCTGGCACGTGGGATCAACGCCCCGCGCTCGGGTGATCTTGTTTCCGAGATTGATCCGCTGGCCACAGACGACCGGGGGCTGATCTTCGGTGCTGAAGCCGGGGGACGAATTGGTCGGATTGCATCCGGCCGAGTCAGCTATCAGCGTGAAATCCGCACAGACCGCCTGGGCCTGTATTCTGAGCGTCTGGCATTCGACGGACGCGCCTTCCTCCACCGTACCGTAATTGAAGTGTCTGGCGAGTATGACTTTACGTTCGAGAAACTGAATGAACTGCGCCTGCGGCTCAATACTCCGATCGCATCGAATTTGGAAATCGTCGCAGAGGCACGGCGGCACTCGCCGTATTTCGAGCTCTGGACAATCTGGGGGGCATTCAGTCCTGTGGGTTTCGACGAAGGTCGCCTGACGCTCGCATGGTCAGATCCAGACCTTGGCCTTGGGCTCCAGGCGGGTGGAGCATACCGCGAATATGATGAAGCAGATGCGGGCCCCGCGAACTCTGTAATTCGCGACGACGGGTGGCGGGCGTTTGCCAACGCAGACCTGCGGCGGGGAGCGTGGTTCGCATCCGGCGGTTACCGTGCGGAGGCCGGTTTCGGAGCGGCCCGATTCGGTGGAGACTTCAGGGCCGGACGGTTCTTCGGCGACGATACCTATATTTCATTACGTGGATCGCGCACCCAGACGTTTGGAGAATTCCGGCTCAATGAGCAGCTCGTGTCGGGGATAGGGCTTGATGGTGCCGTGAAGGTCGGAGAGTTCTCCTTGAATGCGGGGGCTGCGCTGTATCGAATTGAGTCCGAGGAGCGTTTGACCGACGGAGATTGGACGCAAGCACGATTCTACAGCTCGCTATCCTACCGATTCGGGCTTGAGCCCGGCGTCGGCTCGCGCGCAAACGGGAGAAGTCGATGATTCGCCGAGTTGCCGTCGTAGTTACAGTTGGCCTGGCCATGGCGAGTGGGATGCTCGTTTCCATGACACGAGCGGATCCATTCCTCCACATGGATCACGCCGGCCTGTTTCCGACCTGTCTTGGATGTCACAGCGGTATTCCTGAGGGCAACGCCGATCTCTATTATTCCGTCGCACCTAAGGATTGCGTGCGATGCCATGATGGTGAGCGTGAAGAGACCGTATTCTGGGCTGTGCCTGCGCGTACGGCCTCAAATATGGTCTTCATCCATGCTGACCATGCGAGCGAGCTGGAGGCCGCTGGCGATTCAACGCTAGCCTGCGCCGACTGCCATGGACCGTTCGAGGAGGACGCGCCTCGTATGGATATCGACCGCGCGCCACCAGAGACGTGCACAGACTGTCACGCCCACGATGTACCCGACCATCTGGCAGCTGAAGCCGTCTGTTCAGACTGCCACGCTATTCTCACAGATGTGCCAGACCTGAGCATCACTCGTGTGGCCGAGTTCCCCGAACCCCCATCGCATGAGTCGGATGAGTTCGTATTGGAACACGGGGAGGACGAAGGAGCGCTCGAATCCTGCGCGGTGTGCCATGCCCGAGAGACCTGCAGCACGTGCCACCTGAACGCCGGATCCCTGAAGGACATTCAGAGACTCGAGCCCGATTCGCGTGTAGAAATGCTCGTTGAGGGTGAGCTGGCCGAATGGCCCGAACCGCCGAGTCACGAGCAAACAGATTGGGAATTCATCCACGATGACGAGATCGATGCTGGCTCTCAATCGTGCGCTACCTGCCATTCCGAACCCAGTTGCCGTACATGCCATGGATCGGCTGCTATCCCGGAAATCGCGGCTTTGCCGCATCCCGGTGAAGGTGAGCCAGCAGGGGTGGTCGTAACACGAACCCGGCCTCCGGGTCACATGCCTCTGTTTGCAACCCAGCACGGCACAGCAGCGGCTGCCGACATGCCCAGGTGTTCGTCGTGCCACATAGAGAGCACATGTGCCGAGTGTCACAACGACCCGAATCGGGTTGCTGGAGAATTCGCTCCGCGGGGAGCGACAAAGACGACGGTTACTGCGGAAGACGGATCAGACGCTATTCAATTTCTACATGCGGACGCGACCACTGGAACGCTTCCGCCGGAGCCCAGGTCGGGATATCACCCGGCGAATTTCCTGATCCGCCATGGAGCGGAGGCCTTCGCCGTGCAGACGGTATGCTCTGACTGTCATTCGACCGAAGCCTTCTGTCGAGACTGCCATCAGAGCACCGGAATTACGATCGGTGCTGGAGAAGGGGCCGGCGGAGCTTTTCACGATGCGCAGGTCAACTGGTTCTTCGAACATGGCCGGGCGGCGCGCCAGGGCCTGGAAGGCTGTGCGTCCTGTCATCAGCAGACGTCGTGCCTGCGCTGTCATTCGGCGAAGTCCGGCCTTCGCATCAGCCCGCATGGGCCTGGATTTGATGCAAGTCGTGAGGCGACGGCCAGTACTCAGTCATGTGCCATCTGCCACACATCCCTTCAGATCGTGACGCCCTAGCCTTCAGCCTCGTACTTAGCCTTCAAGCTCTCCACGACCGCTGGATCGGCGAGAGTCGTCGTGTCGCCCAAGGCCCGTCCCTCAGCCACGTCGCGCAGCAGCCGGCGCATAATTTTCCCACTGCGCGTCTTTGGTAAGTCGGCGCTGATGATGATGTCCGAGGGTTTGGCTATGGCTCCGATTTCTGTGCCCACGTGTTGTCGAAGCTCTTCGATGAGCTCCGGCGACGATTCGATTCCCTCGACCAGCGATACAAACGCCGCGATCGCCTGACCCTTCAGCTCGTCGGCCCGCCCGACGACTGCCGCTTCCGCCACCGCCGGGTGATCAACCAGCGCAGATTCGACTTCCATCGTGCCGATCCGGTGTCCGGCGACATTCAGCACGTCATCCACTCGGCCGAGGATCCACAGGTAGTCGTCCTCGTCCCGTCGCGCACCGTCGCTCGGAAAGTAGATTCCGTCCCACTTCGACCAGTACGTGTCGCGGTACCGCTGTTCGTCTCCCCAGATGCCCCGCAACATGCCCGGCCACGGCGATGTGATCGCCAGGTATCCACTCTCTGCTTCATTGCCGTCATCGTCCAGGATCGTAGCCTCGATACCAGGGAATGGGACCGTTGCGGAGCCTGGCTTCGTCGGGATCGCACCGGGCAAGGGCGTGATCATGATCCCACCCGTTTCCGTCTGCCACCACGTATCGACGATGGGACACCGGGATCCGCCGATGTGCTCGCGGTACCACATCCAGGCCTCGGGATTGATGGGCTCG
>JBDHMQ010000022.1:0-12868 GCA_039656095.1 Gemmatimonadota bacterium
CCGAGGTTTCCGATGAGTTGCACCTTGTTCAGCGATCGCGACATAACCGTCCTCTGGATGATGCGGTTTCAGTTTGTATCCGGAGCAGAATTGCCGTCCGGTGGCCCAGCAAATGCAACCTGCCCCGGTTGTGGAACCCTGTCAACGACACCGGATCCAACAAACTTCAGGCTCCCGGAGTATCGAGGGAACGCCTCATCAGAATCGCATCTTCAACGGGTTCCGAGTAGTAGGACCGCCGAACGCCCACGTCTACGAACCCTGCCTTTTCGTACAGCCGCCGGGCATCCGTATTGGACTCACGCACTTCCAGAAAGATTTGCTTCGCTCCGCGGCGGCCGGCTTCGCGCATAGCTCGGTCAAGAATCCAGCGGCCGAGCCCACGTCGTCGGGCTTCGGGAAGCACGGACAGGTCACCGAGCTCAGCCTCGTCGGCTGCGTACCACATCACGGCATAACCCACCAGAACGCCCGCCTGCTCGGCAACCAGCAACGAGGCACTCTGGCGTCGCATGAGACCTCGGAACGTCGCTTCCTCCCAGGGGATCGAAAACGAACGGCGTTCGATGTTAAGTACGCCGGTAAGATCAGACTCGCGCATCACGCGCAGAACAAGATCCGGCCGATTCCCTGTGGCGTCAGACATCGCCAAGCCTGCGCTCTGCCGACGATGCACGCACATACGTCGGTTCCCACCGGGCGGGATTTGCGATCCGGCCGGCTTCCGGGCACTCCCAGGTCAGGCGCAAGAGCGAGGAAGCCCTGGGTCGCCCCTGGTCGGCCGACAGCAGCCGAGCACCTGACTCAAGCACCCGCTCACGCAACGAATCAGGTAGAACACCGCTGAACGTCCAGGCCTTCGGGTCAAGCCCGGCCAGCACCTCTTCGAGCGGCGCGGCAAACGGCGCGAATAGTTGTTCGAAGACCGGCGAAATTCTATAACCGGCTGCATACACCTGATCCCGGCGGGCATCGAGCAGGGCGCAGATCGGACCGTCAGCGTCCGCACCTTCTGCTCCGGCGGCGATTGCTGCGAGACTGGAATACGCGAACAAGGCAGCACCGGTTGGAAAGCAGATGCCCCGGGCAAGAGCGGCGGCAATCCGAACGCCGGTGAATGATCCGGGTCCGGCCCCCACTACAACCGCCTCCAGGTCTCGCGCCGGCCGGCCGGCCTCTGAGAGCAACACATCGATTGCCGGCAGAACGGTCTCCGAGTGCGTGGCACGGACGGATAGGCTCATTTCGCCAAACACGGCGCCGTGTTCACCGAGAGCCACGCTTCCCTCACGCGTGCTGGTATCCAATGCGAGCGTCAACACGGAAACTCCGGCGGCGGTGGTGCGGATCCCCGCACCTCGATGGACACAAGCCGGACTGCTGAATCCGCCACGAACTCGAATCGTACGTCCCACCGATCGGCGGGCAACCATCCACCTGCGAGGTCTGCCCACTCGACGAACACGGCGCCACTCGTTTCGAGCAGGTCCGGCCAGCCCGCGTCGATGAGCACAGATTCCAGACTGGCTTCGGTCGCTGTCTCCGTAATCCTGTACAGGTCTGCATGGTGCACAGTCAGGTCATCAGAACGGTGCAGATTCACCAGTGTGTAGGTTGGACTGGGAACGGATCCGCTGATTCCGAGACCCCGACAGGCCGCCCGGGCAAGCGTAGACTTCCCCGACCCAAGGTCGCCATACAGGGCGACGAATATTCCGGACTCTCCGACCACGCGGCCTACGCTCTCGCCCCATGCCTTGAGTTGTGTCTCGTTGAGCAAGACTCCGGAACCACTGGCCGCAGGTCGTCTCACGGCTTCGACCGCTTCCGGCCCTGCTTTGCCGGCGCCGTCGTGTCGAGCTGAGCACGCACATCGAACAACTGGTCGCGCAACCGGGCGGCGCGCTCAAAATCGAGATTCGCCGCCGCCTCCCGCATCTCCCCCTCGATCACGGCAATCAGGTCAGCGCCTTTCCGACCGGTGTAGGCAGACTCCGCCTCTGCAACCCGATCCCTGGATTTCGACTTCTCATCGGATATTCTCGCGTCGGCGACCGTGGTCGTGAACCGGATCTCCCGCACAGATTTCTGAATCGTTTTCGGTACTATGCCGTGCTCCAGGTTGTAAGCTGCCTGCGTCTCGCGCCTGCGGTCTGTTTCCCCGATTGCCCGGGCCATCGATTTCGTAATCCGATCTGCGTAAAGCACGGCCGTCCCTTGCACGTTGCGCGCGGCTCGACCGATCGTCTGAATCAACGACGTTGCGGAACGCAGGAACCCTTCTTTGTCGGCGTCGAGCACGGCGACAAGCGACACCTCCGGCAGATCGAGCCCTTCACGAAGCAGGTTGATGCCAACCAGTACATCGAACTCGCCGAGTCGAAGGTCGCGCAGAATCTCGACACGCTCAATTGTCGGAATATCGCTATGCAGGTACCGCACACTTATACCCCGTGCATCAAGATACTCTGCCAGATCCTCAGCCATGCGCTTGGTGAGCGTCGTGACCAGCACGCGCTCTTTTCGAGCAGTCCGGACCCGGATTTCTTCAAGCAGGTCATCGACCTGGTTCGCAACGGGACGCACCTCAACGACCGGATCGAGAAGACCGGTCGGTCGGATCAGTTGCTCGACCACCACGCCTCCAGAGCGCTCCAATTCATATGGGCCTGGGGTGGCGCTGATGAACAAAGTCCGGGGAACGAGTTCCTCCCACTCCTCGAAACTCAACGGCCGGTTGTCGAGCGCCGACGGGAGCCTGAATCCATGTTCGACGAGTGTCGTTTTGCGGCTTCGGTCGCCCGCGTACATCGCCCCGAGCTGCGGAACCGAGACGTGAGACTCGTCGACGACCATCATGTAGTCGTCCGGAAAATAGTCGAGTAGACAGTACGGACGCTCACCGGCCTCACGGCCATCGAAGTAGCGGGAGTAATTCTCGATTCCTGGACAGAATCCCATCTCACGCATCATTTCGACGTCGAATCGGGTCCGTGTCTCGAGCCGCTGCGCCTCCAGAAGAAGTCCCTCCTTCTGGAAGTGGAACAGTCGCTGTTCCAACTCGTCGAGAATCCCGTCCACTGCACGTTCCAGACGCTCCGGCTCGATCGCATAGTGAGTTGCAGGAAACACTGCAGTTGATTCGAGACGTGCGATCGTCGAGCCGGTAAGCGGATCGATTTTCGTGATGCGCTCGACGTGATCGCCAAACAACTCGATGCGCACCGCCTGCTCCTCGTACGCCGGCATCACCTCGATGACATCACCCCGAACACGGAAGGTTCCGCGGTTCAAGTCAAAGTCATTACGTGCATACTGACTGCCGACGAGAGCTGTGAGGATCTCTCTTCGCGACTTCCGCTCCCCGACAGCCAGGGTCAGCATCATCGATCGAATGCTACGCGGATCACCCAGGCCGTAAATCGCAGACACAGATGCCACGACCACCACGTCGCGCCGCTCCATCAACGAAGAAGTGGTACGCAGGCGAAGCCGCTCGATGTCATCGTTGATCGAGGCATCTTTCTCGATGAACGTGTCCGTAGACGGCACGTAGGCTTCCGGCTGGTAATAGTCGTAGTACGAGATGAAGAACTCGACGGCATTCTGTGGGAAGAACTGCTTCAGTTCTCCATATAATTGGGCAGCGAGGGTCTTGTTGTGGCTCATGATTAGCGTCGGCCGGCCCGTCTCAGCGATCACACCAGCCACCGAAACAGTCTTGCCGCTTCCAGTGACGCCGAGCAGAGTCTGCCAGCGACGACCCTCGTCGAGGCCAGCCACGAGGTCGTGGATGGCCTGCGGCTGGTCGCCGGTGGGCTCGAATGGCAACTGAAGATCGAAGGTGTTCATGGTTTGCGGGTGCGAGCTAATAAAGGAGACACGGCAACTTGCCGAGCTTCCGAACGGGGTCCACGTTGGCATGTTCCGAAGTCCGGTACAAGACCGCTTGCGTGGTCGCCATGATGAGGGTGTGGAGTTGATCCGAACTGAAAACGTCTGCCGATCGATCGGCCTGACTGTCCTGGCCGTGCTGGCCCTGGCACCGGTTGTGGCTTGTGATGACGGGTCGCGGGCCCGGGATGACGCCAGGATCGTGCTCGAGCAGCGACGCGAACAGCTGGTCATTCAATACGTGGCAGTTCAGAACCAAATCCGCTCCCAGCAAGGCCAGGCGCTGGATGATTCGACCGTAATCGAATTCCAGGCGGCCTTCTATGATGTCATGCGAACCAGGATGATCGAGCTGGATCCACGAGCCGAAGGCTGGCTTGAGCGGGCCACCGAGGTTGGGGCCCAAATGGAGCGTCTTACCGGCCCCGTATTGCTGTCGCCAGGCGAAGAACCCCCACCTGCAGAGGAGCACACGGCTGTGGGACGCGAGTTGGCGGAACTGGAGAGAGTCATGCGACCCGTCCAGTCAGAAGCCCTTCAGGATCCAGGCGTGGCAAGCGCATTTGCCAAATTGCAGGAAGCGGTAGCGGCGACGATCGTTCGCCTCGACCCCAACGCGGCCGTGACCATGGAACAGATGCAGTTCATCGACGGAGAGATTCGTGAACTGGACCGCCAGATTGCAGAGTTGGAGTAGCAAGAATTGGACTAGCACCTGACCTCAACCCTCCTCGGTGCCCTCTTGCTCCGGGATAGGTTCGCCGCCGGCAAGCAATAGGTCACTATCCCCCAAACTCTCTTTTCGCTCGACGGACAAGACGCCCTTCACGCGGCGGATCTTCCGCAACACCTTTTTGAGGTGAGCGAGGTTCTCAACTTCGACAACGAACTGGCCCTGCATTCCTCCTTCGACGGCGGTAATGCTCGCTGACTGAATGTTGGTGCCCGTGTCACTGACGGCCCGTGCGATGTCTGCGAACAAACCGTGCCGGTCTGTCCCCTCCATTACGATGCGGACGAGGAATCGCTGAGCGTCATCCGTACCCCAGTCGATGACGACGCGGCGTTCGGGAACGTTGGGTAGATTCAGCACATTCGGGCAGTCTCGGCGATGGATCGAGATACCACGTCCAACGGTAATGTATCCCATTACATCATCACCTGGAACTGGCTGACAGCACTGAGAATAACGCACCATCAGATTGTCCATGCCCTGAATCTTCACGCCCTTCGGTGTGGTCCAGACGCGCTTGACGAGTTTCGATAGCGGAGTCACGGTTCTTGCTACGGGTTCCGTGTCGTCCGGCAACACCGCATGGACAACTTTGGCGATTCCGATATCGCCGCGACCCACGGTCGCGTGCAGCGCATCAACGCCGCCATGGATACTCAACTTTTTGGCCGCCTGTTCCAGATCGGCATCATCCGGCTTGGCTTTGCGCCGCCGCCATTCGCGAGCCAGGATGTCCTTGCCCAGCTGGGTTGCCGACACCTGTTCTTCGTCCCGAATCCAGTTTCGGATTCGATGGCGAGCCCGGCTTGTTCGCACGAAGCTGAGCCAGTCTCGATTCGGCCTCTGACTGTCGGATGTAAGGATCTCGACCGTGTCACCATTCTTCAGGGCTCGTGCCAACGGAGCGATCCGGCCGTTCACCTTCGCGCCGGAACAGCGATTGCCAACCTCGGTGTGAACGGCATACGCGAAGTCTATCGGCGTCGCACCCCGGGGGAGCTGCATGACGTCGCCCGCCGGCGTAAATACAAATATCTCATCCTGGAACAGGTCGATTCGCAAGAACTCGAGAAACTCCTCGGGCTCGTGCGTCTCTTTCTGCCACTCGAGCACCTGGCGGAACCAGGACAGCTTTTCATCTACCTCGTCACCCAGGCCGCCTTCCTTGTAACGCCAGTGCGCTGCGATACCCAATTCCGCCGTCCGATGCATATCGTCGGTGCGCAGCTGAATCTCGTACAGTCGGCCGCCCGGGCCGAAAATCGTAGTGTGCAGACTCTGGTACAGGTTGGACTTAGGCGTCGCGATGTAGTCGTGAAAACGCTCGGTAAGCGGAGTCCATTTGTTGTGGATCACCCCGAGCCCATGGTAACAGTCGCGAATCGTCGGCAGGACAACCCGGACCGCCAGCACGTCATAGATTTCCTCGTACGTCTTCTCGCGCTTCTGCATCTTGCGCCAGATCGACCACAGGTGCTTTGCCCTTCCCTTCACAATGCAATCGAGTCCTGCCGCCTGGAGTTCCTCCGATAGCGGCTCGACCATCCGGCGGATCAGATCTTCGCGCTCGCTGCGTTTCTCAGCCACGGTGGCCGAGAGCTCTCTATACTCTCCCGCCTCGAGAAACTTGAATGCGAGGTCTTCCAACTCCCAGCGCACACGGGCCATGCCCAGCCGATGCGCGAGCGGTGCATAGATCTCACGCGTTTCGAGCGCGATACGGTGCTGACGACCCGAATCAAGGTGCTCAAGGGTGCGCATGTTGTGCAGGCGATCAGCGAGCTTGACGATGATCACGCGCGCGTCTGCCGCCATTGAAAGCAAGAGCTTCCGGTAGTTCTCGACCTGGCGCTCAGCCAATGAGCGGAACTCCACTCGCGAAATCTTGGTCAACCCGTCTACGAGAGTCGCGATCTCCGCACCGAATTCCTGACGGATTTCGTCGAGCCCGACCTCGCTGTCCTCGACCACGTCATGAAGAAACGAGGCCGCGATCGTTACTGTATCCGGGTGGATCTCACCAAGAATCGAGGCGACAGCAATGCAATGGGTGATGTACTCTTCGCCACTGTCTCGCTTCTGACCTGCGTGCTTTTCCTTGCTGTACTGAAAAGCCAGAGCAAGCAGTTCCAGATCAACCCGCTCCTCTTTGCCCTCAATGGCATCCAGGAACTCCTGTGGCAACATGGACCGTGCACCACCCTCCCCTTTCCGGGTGGGCGCCTGCGGTTCAGTAGCTTGCGGTCGGCCTGATGGCACAGTGTCTCCCTGTTGGTTCCATTGGATCTTATGGGTCGATTGTGTACCGGCGCAAAATCAGAATGGAGATGCCCGACATCAGTTAGAATACTACACTTCATCCATTCCTTGGTCCCGTCCCAGAATCTGAACCTGCTGGAGTCATGGACAAGACAGAGATCCGGCCTATCAAGCAGATTGACGACCCGGCGATCGCAGCCATCATCCGGGAGGTGATGACGGAATTCGGCGCCGTGGGTGAGGGATATTCGATCGTCGACGCTGAAGTTGACGCGATGACGGCGGCATACGCAGGTCCGGACGCTGCCTATTTCGTGGCATGCCTCAAGGGTGTCGTCGTCGGAGGCGCCGGAATCGGCCCGCTCGAAGGTGGCCCCGCCGGAGTCTGCGAACTGAGGAAGATGTACCTCCGCAAGCACACACGTGGTCATGGCCTCGGCCGGCAACTTATGGAGCATTCGCTGGCTGCAGCACGCGAGACCGGGTACGAGCGCTGCTACCTGGAGACACTCGAGCATATGTCCGACGCTCGACGGCTCTATGAGCTCAACGGGTACGTTCCGCTCGACGAACCTCTGGGAAATACCGGCCACTGCCGCTGCAACGGCTGGTTCATCAAGCAGCTGTAAACGGGGTCAATCGGGCACGCGTGCGAGCAGGATCTCCAGCCCGTTCCGCTACCATCAATCCCCGCTCGAGCAGACTCACAAACGTCGTGTCTCCAAGCACGATGTGGTCCCGAACAGGGATGCCCAGCAACCGGCCACTCTCAACCATTTGAACTGTCACGTCCAGGTCTTCGGGAGATGGGTCCGGTTCGCCGCTCGGATGATTGTGAGCGAGGATCAGGCTCGCTGCTGCGTGGGCTATCGCCGGGGCGAACACTTCTCGGGGATGAACGAGAGACGAGTTGAGGAGTCCCACAGTTATTCGACGGTCGCTGAGTACCCGGTTCTGCGAGTCGAGGTACAACACCCAGAATTCTTCTTGCTTCCGGTCGCGCAGCAACGGTCCCAGCCGCTGGAACACATCGCCGGGACCGCGGATCCGATCTCCACGCCGCGCCGGTTCGGTAGCCAGTCGACGGCCGATCTCGAGAGCCGCCGTGATTGTGGCTGCCCGTGCTGGACCGATGCCGGAAATCGCGCGGAGTTCCGCCGGCTCCGCCATGCCGAGGCGTCGCAGGGAGCCACCAAAGCGCGCCAGAACATCGGTTCCAAGGTCAAGGGCTGAACGGCCGGTAGATCCCGAACCGAGAATGATTGCCAGCAACTCACGAACTGGAAGCACACCAGCGTCGAGGGACTCGAGGCGCTCTCGTGGTCGGTCGGAATGGGGCCACTCGCGGATTGCAGGCATACCAACAACCTGCGGACCCTCCTCAACCGCAAATCATATCGGGCCGGCCAGGAGCTGGCCGACCCTGTTACTGAGAACTATTCGATGGCCAGCAACTCGAGTTCGAAGACGAGGACTGCGTTCGGCGGGATCGTGCTGTTCCCCTGGGGGCCGTATCCGATGTCCGGCGGAATGAACAGCTTGTATTTGCTGCCTACCGGCATCAACTGGAGGCCCTCCGAAAATCCCGGAATGACACCCCCAATACCGAACGTGGTGGGCTCATCGCGATCGTATGAGCTGTCAAACTGTGTTCCGTCTACGAAACTGCCACGATAATGCACCGTGACCCGATCTTCGGGACCCGGTTTTGCCCCGGTTCCCTGGTTGAAGATCTCGTACTGGAGGCCGGACTCGGTCGTCGTGACACCATCACGGTTCCCATTGCGCGCCATGAACAACTCGGCGTCAGTGCCGCTGGCTTCTGCCTCTGCTGCTCGGGCAGCCTGATCCAGTTCCATGAGTTCGAGTTCTATGGCCTGCATCAGCGGGTCCAGTTCCTCGGCGACTATGGCAGGATCGGTCTCGTCCAGGGCGTCGCTGAATCCACGAGTTACCGCGGCGAGGTCAATGCGATCGGCCACCAGGACGAGACTCTGTCCGACGCTGTATCCAACACCGTAGCTGACCTTCTGGTCGTCAGATTCGAGGGAGGCACCCGCGTCGGAAGTTCCGGAGTCAGCGTTACAGGCAGTCACAAGGACCAGGGTGGCTACGACGAGGCCACGGCCGGTGCGAAGCAGTCTATGCATTTTTCTGTCTTTCACGTTCATCGGGATCAGATAGCGAGGCCTGTACCTAACCCTCAGGCGTCTTTTGAGCCAGTTGGAGGTCGGCCAGGAATCTGATTACGCAGCGTTGATGCATGCAGCGGATCGTATGACACGGCCCGACCGAATCTGCTGAACCGCATGCGAATTGAGATCCGCCGCCTAACAAGCGTTAGCAGCTGTCGGCGTCGAGTCAGTTGCTTGGGAAGTCTACTTGGGGTCAATCTTCATCATGGCTGGTCGGCCGCTTAGGCGCGCAGCTGAAACACAAATCCGTTAGGACGCCTAAAGGTGAAAGGATGTGGGTTGAATACGAGCGAACCGAGGAGACTCCTTGTTGAGGGGTTAGTAATTGTGGCGAGCATCCTGCTTGCGTTTGCCATCGATGCAGGGTGGGCGAGCTTCGCCGAAGGAAGAACACTTCAGCAGCTCACCACCTCTCTTCACAGGGATGTGACTGCCAGTCAGGTAGCCATGAGCTGGCGTAGAGCCTGGGCCGAGGATGTCGTCGAGAAATCGCGGTCGATCCTGAACGGTGTCGCCAATGGCACTCGGGGCCCCGCTCTCGACTCAGTAGTGTTTGACATCGGCGATGTGTTCGTAAAGGGCGAGTGGGGCCCCATCAATAACACCTATGAGCAGGCGCTCAGCTCGGGAGATCTATCTCTGATTCGGGATGCGGAGATCCGGTTTCTTCTTGGTCGGTATGCCGAAGCCCTCGAGGACCTACGAACACGCCAAGAGCGCGCCGTGACCCAGTACTACGGCCAGCTTGAGCCGTTCCTGGTGGCGCATACTGATTACTCCCAGGTGGCGTTGGACGGTTCGGCCGACGGCCTCGTGAGGGGTCCTTTCTCGACGGACTCCGAACTATTGGCCTCCAGTCGGGAATTCTTCAATCTCGTGAACCTAAAGCTCGAACTTGAACTCGAGACGATCCAAGCCCTGGACGAAGCCTTGCACCTTGCCGACGAGGTCATTGAGAGCCTGCAAGGATCCTGAATCAGCGGCGGCGTTCTAACGAGCCATTGCTACTGACACCGAAGGAGGGGTAGGTACGCGCTACGCGCTTGTCGGCGGGCTGGCGGCGCAGCAGAATGACGAGACGTTAGACCCACGTCAGAATTGCGTCTATCCGGCGGCCCTTTTCCGCTTTGCCCTGGGTCGAACGACATCCAGCACTGCATCTGGATGGCGAGCAGCGACGCGCAGCAACACCCTAGCCGGTCCACGTGGTGACCGCCTTCCCTGCTCCCAGTTTTGCAATGTCCGCACGCTAATCCCCAGTAGAGAGGCGAACCTATCTTGCGAAAGCCCATATGCGTCCCGAATTGCTGCAACATCAGCCTCGGGAAGCTCGTAGGCTCGCGAAGCCGCGGCCCGCTCCCGGAGGATCTTGCCACCTTCGCGAACGCTAGCCTCCAACTCCTGGAACAATTCGTCCTTCATTTGTATTCCTCCTCCACGATCCGCCGGAGAATCGCCGCCTGTTGTGCAGTAAGATCCACCTGTTCGTTCTTGGCGAAGATCATCAGCATCAAGACCGTATTCTGCATCCCGGCCCAGTAGTAAACGACCCGCACTCCGCCTCTCTTCCCCCGCTCCGAGACGTCTGGGCCTATCAAGCGTTGGCAGCTGACGGCGTCGGACCAGTTGCTTGGGCAAGCTAGTCGAGGTCAATCTCTATGCAGGTTGATCGGCCATTCACGGCCGCAGCTGAAACACAAATCCGTTAGTGAGCGTTGATATGCGCCAAGCATGGTTTACCAAGAGGTGGGTTGGGATCGCCACATGTTGTCTTGGGTCCCTTACTTTGTCGTGCACGGCAGACGTCGATCGCGAGAGCGTCTTCCTCGACTACTTCGACGCGGTAAATCGAAATGCGGTTTCCGAAGCTCTCGCGTTCCACACTCCTGACGCGGAGTTCGTTATTCCCGGCCAACCGCCGATCCGCGGTACCGAAGCCTTACGCTCGCTGCTCCAATGGGACTCGGTACTCCACAGTAGCGTCAGGTTCGGGCCGGTTGAACAGCAGCTGGGTGACACCCTTTTCGCAGGACCAGGGTCGGAGCGAAACGCGTGGTTCCAGGGGATCGGCCTCGATTCGATCGTTTACGCTTCCGGCTCACGCTTTGTATTTGAGGGTGCCTTGATCAAGGGTATCTATCCCTCGTCGCTCACCCCCAAATCGACAGCAGAATTCGAAGCCCGGGTGGAAGCGTTCATGGGTTGGGCCGCGGCATATTCTCCAGATGATATGGCCAGTCTCTTGCCCAATGGAGTCTTCCGGTACGATCGGGAGGCTGCGGAAGCCTGGCTGGATCTACTTGCCGTCTATGCCAGCAACGATGAATCAAGATTGCCCTAGCGACCACGCCGCCTGACAAGCGTTAGCAGCTGACGCGGCATACATTTGGGCCTGGAGCTGCAGCCATTCGGGCGCGCAGGTGAAACACGAATCCGTTAGGCGGCCACAAGACCAATCGGCTCTGACGGACCCGGCTCACGTCCGGCGAGGAGAACCCCGGAGATGGCACTCTCCAAGAAGCAATGCGACCTTCTCGGCGGCATCGTTGCCGCGGCGGCGTTCCTGCTCGCAGATGCCGTCTTCGTCGCCCGGTTAGCGGGAAGCCATAATGCGGAACAGTTCGCGGGGATTTTGTTCCTCGGCCTGTCTGTTCCGGTGACGTATCTGCTGATCTCAGCGTTCCGAGGTGATCGGCCAGGTATCTATTTTATCTGGCTCGGCCTGTTTCTCCTGTTCCTCGTGGTTGAGGCTGTGTTGGATTACCTCTTGCAGATACCGTTCCGTGAGGTGCGGTGGCAGGTCATACTGTACGTCATGCTCTTCTTCGGATCTCTCGGTGGCCTCATTGGTGTGGCTGGTCTCGCGGGTCGCGGATGGACCGTGGCCGCGATTCTGGGCTTCCTCTCAACGGCTTCCCTGGCGCTGGCTCAGCATCTGGTTACTGGACTCTAGCAGGGAATGAGGCTGCTGGCCGTTTAACAAGGATTTGCTGCCGACCGGGTAGGCCGTGCGGTCAGAAGCACTCGTCTGGTGGCTCGCACTCCGGGTCGGCATCGTGGTCAGGCAGCAGGATTCGAATTCGTTAGACGGACGGTAGCAGAGGCAACTAACCAATGAACAAGCACAAGGAAAGCCAATGACCCATACCGCGAGAGGTACATTCGTCGTTGCCGTGAAGCCCTTGGCCTTTGAGGGTGCCGACCCCGAGTTCAAGCTTGGACGAATGTCCATTGACAAGCAGATTTCCGGCGACCTTACCGCGAGCTCGATAGGTCAGATGCTCAGCGCGATGACGAGTACTGATGGATCTGCTGGCTATGTCGCACTTGAGCTGGTGGCAGGCACCCTAAACGGAAAACGTGGGAGCTTTGTTCTGCAACACAACGGCACCATGAATCGTGGCGCACCATCCCTGATAGTAACCGTAGTTCCGGACTCAGGCGCCGAGGAATTGATCGGATTGGAAGGTGAATTCAAGATCAACATCGAAGGGGGCAATCACACTTACGAGTTCATATATCGCTTGCCTGCCCAATAGAGTAAATGACGCCTAACATTTCACGATCCCAACATTCGACCTATGAAACCTACGCTGACGACAGCTGACCAGTCCCGATGAGCAGCTCCAATCTCCAGATCCTCGCCTACGAAACGACACCCCTTGGTGATCTATGCTTGCGCCGGCGCGAACTCCTCTCTCGGCCGGGCACCGTGATTACCGAGATCACCCTCGACCACCAGCTGCTGATGAGCAGCTACAACACGGTATCAGAACGAGCCCTGGCG
>JBDHMQ010000023.1:0-12849 GCA_039656095.1 Gemmatimonadota bacterium
ATGTCTTCCTTGTCGGCGTCACGTGGGACGTCGAGCAGCTTGTAATAATCTTCCATGTCTCGATTGCTATCAGGTGAGAGTCAGACGCGACACGAGCGAAGATGTGCAATCCACGAACGCGACAACCTTTTCATAGGGCATACGCGTAGGACCAATTACACCGACTACGCCTTCAACGTGTCCGACTTTATAGGTTGCTGTGATAATCGTCAGTTCGGCGAATTCAGGCTCGCCGTGTTCTTCTCCAATCGTAATCTGCGGACCACGGGCCATTCCGCGCGCACCCAACACTGACGCGAGCAGGTCCCGGCGTTCGGTGAGTTCCACGAGCCGACGAAGGCGGTCGCCGGAAGTAAATTCCGGCTGGCCTGCCAGGACGGATGTGCTACCCAGATACAAGTCATCGTTCTTGACGGCCCAATCAAATATTTCCGGTCCGGATTCAACGAAAATGTTCATGAATTCTGTCGCAGACCCGTCAGGCAATTGAACATCACGTAGACGTTCCGACAGGGTGTCGTTGATATCCCGCAAGGTATTCCCGGACAATCGCTCATTCAGAACTGTAGCAACGGCTCGAATCGAGGATGCAGGCAGGGCCGTCGGAATGTCCACGTACACCGTTCGCACGACCCCTGACTCGAGTGTCAATACTAGCAGCGCCTTCTTCGAATCAATCGGTACGAGGTCGAGGCGCCTGAGTACCGCCGCCGCGAGAATGGGACCCACAGCAAGGCCAAGTTCGCCGGTGAGGAGACCCAGAACCGATGCTGCCCGCCGAACCAGGACCTCAAGTTCGGAGTCTGCGGAATCACGGATCAGCTCACGTTCAATTTGAGCCTCTTGAGATCGTGTGAGGTCTCGGCGATCCATGAGACCGTCCACATAATACCGGTACGCAAGATCGGTCGGCATGCGACCAGCCGAAGTATGCGGATGGGTGAGGAGCCCCTTGGATTCCAGATCAGACATCGTGTTGCGCACGGTGGCCGGTGAAACTCCGAAATCGTACTGCTGGACAAGGCGTCGGGATCCTGCTGGCTCCGCCGTTTGAATATACGACTCCACCACGGCCTGCAGCACCGTGCGTTCTCTTTCTGTCAGGGCCTCTAGGCTCAACCCAAGCTCCCAGTTCTAGTCAACAGCAAGCTGGTCCTGCCAGCCAGCTACCTCGGTCGCGAGCTCGTCCAACCGCAACCAGCCCGCAGGCGTAAGCCGCAAGCGTTCATTCTTCTCCACCCAACCCGCAGCCCGCCACGATTCAACTTGCGCATGAGCCTCAGCACCAATCATGCCTCTTGCGTCCAATCCGCGTATCGTCCGAAGATCCAGCCAGATCCGTTCCAGACGCCGCTGATCACGGTCGAGGAATTCCTGACCCTCACGCAACGATTCATCGCTCGCCGCCGTCTCTCGATACCGGTCCCAGCGAAACACGTTCCAGACGCGTTCGCCAGCCAGATAACTATGGGCTGACGGACCCAAGCCAAGATAATCTGACCCGTCCCAGTAAAGCCAATTATGTCGTGACTCCTCACCTTCCTGGGCAAAGTTGGAAACTTCATAATGTTGCAGCCCCGCCAAAGTCAGTGTTTCGGATGCCTCAAGATACTCCTCGGCATACCTGTCGTCCCCGGGCATCCGTACCCGCCCCAGGTCAACCCAGCGACCCAGGGGGGTTCGCGGTTCCGCTGTCAAACCATAAGCGCTCAAGTGGGTGGTCCCGAGATCGATAGCCCGGTTCAGGTCCTCGGTCCAGTTGCGCCGCACATTCGTCGGAAGACCAAAAATCAAGTCGATGTTGATTCGCTCGAACCCGGCGTCCCGGCAGACACCAATTGCATTAACCGCCTCCTCAGCAGAATGCAGGCGCCCGAGCCACGTAAGAACCTCATCCTGAAAAGACTGGACGCCCAGACTCAACCGATTGACGCCAAGCCTTCTCCAATCGGTTGCCAGTTCAAGGCTGAGACTGTTTGGATTCGCCTCTGCCGTGAACTCGACTGTTGCTGGATCCCACTCGAAACGCGTCTGAAGTAATTCGATAAGTGAAGTCATTCCCTCGACGCCGAGCAATGAGGGAGTGCCTCCACCGACAAACAATGTGTTGATCGGCACCCGAAAACCTTCATCGCACCCATCAAACCACTGTAAGAGGTCTACCTTCAGCGCCTTGAGATAGGTGTCGATTGGAGGCTGTCCGGTATGCGCCACCGAGAAATCGCAATAGTGACACCGTTTCGCGCAGAACGGCACGTGAACATAGACCCCCTGCGGCTGAAGTCCGGTCATCAGCTTCAATTCACACGCTCAAAGTTCGTACCGGGCCCAGCGCGCACACGACCGAATGCCTCGAGGCATCCGAGCGACGCCGCGGCCAATCCGGGACTTCCTACGAGCCTGGCTAATTCGTCCAGGCTGGCTGGCCCAGCCGCAAGCCTGTCGACGATTACAGAGGCTGTGCCATCCATCGCGAGCGGCTCCTCACAGGAATCCGACGGTAAGCGGTCGAGCCCGGGGCTGCCCCACTCAAGGGCTTCGAATACGTCCTTGGCAGATGTGACGAGGCTGGCGCCATCCTTCAGAAGTGCATGGCAACCCTCGCTCGCTCCAAGTTCGACAGGACCGGGACAGGCCAGGACTTCGACTCCAACGTCCAGCGCATGGGTCGCGGTTATGCGAGCGCCACTTTTCCTGCCAGCCTGCACGACCAATACGGCGTCGCAAAGAGCTGCTACAATGCGGTTACGTTGCGGGAATTGATGGCCTGCAGGCCGCATAGTTGGCTCGAACTCGGTGAGCACAACGCCGCGCGACCGTATGGCAGCATACAACGGACGATTCAATCGCGGGTACTCGAAGTTCAACCCTGAACCGAGGACAGCCAGCGTCTCGCCGCTTGCAGCCAGGGCTCCACGGTGCGCCTCCGCATCGATGCCCATCGCCAGACCACTTACCACGCGAACTCCGTTTGAGGCCAGTTCAGTTGAAATCCTGTACGCGAGTCGGCGACCGGCTTCCGTTGCAGAGCGAGTACCAACGATTGCCACGGCCCGCGCCGTGGCGATCGGGAGGGGTCCCTGGGCCCAGAGAACAACTGGAGGATCGTGAAGCCGGCGAAGTTGGGCCGGATAACCGGGTCCCCGATAGCTCAACATGCGGGCTCCGCTCGGCAATTTAAGCTGGGCCTGCGCGGCAAGTCGTTCTGCCCGCTTAGAAAACGATTCATGCCTGTCAGCCTGCATGAGCCCAAACCGAACCTTGTCCGCTACTTCCGGCGAATTTGCTGCATGCTCCAGAGCGGAAAGGGCTGTACCATGCCTGTCCACTAACAGACGAACCGTTGCAGGACCAAGTCCGCAGGTCTCGGCCAATGCCAGAGCTGCACCGATCTCCTTCGACACGCGAAATCGATTTGGCGTTATGGTTTCCACTCTTCCAACTCAGGAAACAAATCGTCATCGCCCCTGTCGAGTTGCCTCATCTCCGCTACGCGACTCCAAAGAGCTTCGCACACCTCCGCCAGGCCCTCGCGTGAAACGGAGGAAATAACAAATTTCTCCCAGGCCGACGGGGCATGAATCGACGCCGCGAGGCCGGGACGGTCCTCCGGTGCAATAAGGTCGGATTTCGTAATGACGACGCAGTGGGCAATCGCAGCCAATGCCGGATCGTGCGCCAGCAACTCCTCACGGAGGGTGTCATAGCCAACCTGAAGATCCGGCAAATCGACTGGAACCATGAGAACCAGGATTCGAGTGCGTTCGATGTGGCGCAGAAACTGTGCTCCCAGCCCTCTGCCATCGGAGGCTCCTTCGATGATGCCGGGGATATCTGCTACTACCAACGTTCGGTTGTCCGACAGGGGCACGACACCAAGGTTCGGAGTAAGGGTCGTGAACGGGTAGTCGGCCACTTTGGGCCGGGCTGCCGATACCGCTGCGAGAAACGTGGATTTTCCGGCATTCGGTTCCCCTACGAGGCCCACTTCTGCGATCAGCTTGAGTTCAAATTCGATCCGCCGTTCGTCGCCCCACTCTCCCGGCTGCCAGTCGCGTGGGGCCTGATTCGTCGCTGTGGCATAGGACGCGTTCCCGCGACCGCCCCGCCCTCCCCTGGCAACAACAAGACGGTCGCCCGACTTGAGCAATTCTCCGAGTCTAACGCCGGTGTCGGCATCCCTGACGATCGTCCCCGGTGGAACAGGAAGCAGTAACTCAGTCCCGTCAGCCCCCGTCTTGTTGCTTCCCTCCCCGTGCCCGGCCCGGCCGGCCGCATAATTCTCCCGATAACTGTAGTCGAGAAGCGTGTCCAGCTGAGGATCCGCTATGAGAACCACATCCCCGCCACGACCACCATTACCGCCAGCCGGGCCGCCGCGCGGAACTCCCCTTTCCCGCCGAAAGGCCATAGCCCCAGCGCCACCCGCCCCACCTTTCACGCGGATACGTGCCAGATCAATGAACATCGCGTCCCCCATTTAACCCACTCTGGACCACTTCCCAGACATTGCTTAGCCTAGCTGCCCCAGGTTCGCCGACTCGTGCCAGTCCAATATTCAACGCCTGACTGACCCAGTCGCTCGGCGCTCCCGCGAGCAACGCTCCACGAAGATGCGAAAACAGCTGATCTTCCCACTCCCCTGCTGCAAGCAGACCTACAATGCACAGCTCACGATAGACCAGATCAAATCCTGGTCTGCCCAGCACCTTGCCGTACCCTTCGGACACCATCCACCGATCGAGCGCCGGGTGAATTGCTGCGACGTTCGCGCGCAATTTTTCGTAGGCCGAACCATAGACCGTCTGACACACGACTTCTCCACGCTCCTGCCAGGCACTCAGTCTCGCCGGCGTCGCTAGAGGATCACTCTCGATGGGTGCTTGGCCCAGCGTCTTTCGCCACATGCGGGCCGCCGTCAGCGCTGCCGGAAAGCCGACAAATAGATAGGTCTGAAGAACCACCTCTTCGACCCAGGCCGGATCGCAAGTCGACGACGCCAGGCCAATAAATTCCGCCTCGATTGAATCCCAGTCGGCCACAGCCATGGCCGCCGACACGCTTACCAGCTCCCTGAGGAACCGGGGGAAATCGGACTCGCCACTCGGTTCACACATCACGTTGCACCGAACGGATCGTTATCAACGAGGGGCTGCGCCCGGATTTCTCCTACCTTCTCACCTCGGGTGCTCAAGATCGGAACCATGGCCAACTCTTGCAGCGCCTGTTGTTCCACCTCGGTCAGCAGTCCGGCGGCAGTCAGAACCTCAACGGCTGCCGGTCCGACTGCTCGTCGAGCACCATCCTCTATTTTCAGGGCCAGTCCCCAGTCGGCATCTGTACCCGCAATGCACAAGACTCCTTCCGCGCCCTCTTTCGCCAGGAGGCGGCCGGACGTCAGCGTCATGAACTGGAGAGGTTCCCGCCCCGGTGAGGATGTAAGGTCAGGGTAGCGCGTCATCGTCTCGACAACTGTTGCAGCAGGAGTTCCCGATTTGGCCGCGCGATTCACAAGGCGAGCATAAGCCATCGCCATGTCGGCCAGGCTTCCCCAGGGTGTAGGTACTCCACAACCGTCAGTCGCCCATTTCAACATCTCCGGGTCTCTGTCGATCCAATCCGGAAGGAGCTGCCTTACACGAGCCTGCACTGGATGATCATAGCGCCAGTAGCCATCCGTACTCCAACCGTGATGTAAGGCCAGAGCGATCATTGAGGCGTGTTTACCAGAACAGTTATTGTGCAAACGGTTGGGTCGCTCCCCAGAGCCCCGAAGTTCCGCGGCCGACTGGGAATCGTAGGGTGAGTGTGGACCACAGTGCAGCACTTCGGGATCCTTGCCGATTGCTGCCAGAATTTCCCGGACGTGATCAAGGTGAGTCGGCGTGCCCCCATGCGATGCGCAGACAAGGGCCATCTCTTCAGGCCCAAATCCGAATGCCCGATCAACGCCGTCTGTAATTATTGCAAGCGCCTGGAACGGTTTGAGAGCCGAACGCCAGAATGTGGCAGCCTCCGGATCACCGAAAGTCACTCCATCTTCGCCAGACGCGAATCGTACCGCCGCACAAACGCGGTGTCGCGACTCAACGATTCCACCGCGCTGTACTTCGACTATGAGTTCCGGATAACGCAGAATTTCCTCCGTATACAAGTCTGGGGGCATCCAATTGGACGCCCCCAGAGTATACGCAGGAATCGTCGGCGAACAGTGCCCGCCGGGTTGGTCAAGCGCTTCGGAACGACCGCCGGTGTGATAATCGGACTGAGGCATCAGCAACTCGCCGGGCCGAATTCTCGAGTCCGTCCAGAACATCGTCAACACTGCGACACGAACTTGGGATAAGATCCGGCGTATCCTCTGGCGCCCGCTCGCCTGCCGCATGCAAATCAAGCCACTGATCGAATCGTTCGCTCAACCGAATGATCCCATAAAACCGACGGCCTGGCGAACCATCCCGGCGAATGACATCCAGCAGAGCCGCTCCGAGAGCGACCTGTGCAAGCGTCAAATCCTTGAGTCCGTCTACCACCAGCTTGAATTGAAACTCAAGCAAATCACGAATTACGGTACTCCATCTCGCTTCGTCGGATTTCACGATATCGCTTTGAGTCTGTCTCATATCTCGTTTCCTGGCAATCACTTTCGTACCCTGAGTCAACGATCCACCCAACCTTGCTGTCCGGCTGATCGCGCTCAATACGCTCCGTTCTGTCTCTACGATGGGAGGCCGTTGACAGTTTCAGGTTACTCAGATTCAGGTCCAGCCCTTGAAAACGTCGCGGAAATCCGCGCCAAACAGATGAACCGGTGCCTTGCGGGCTCCGGTTCATGTGTTCATAATGGGATCAATGATGTCGTATCCACCGTTTTTCTCGTTCCAGGGAGAGTAGCGTGACGAAACAGGAATTTGCGGAGAAGCTGGCGGGCCAGACCGACCTCTCCAAGGCGAAAGCCATGGAAGTGATTGACTCCGTTTTCTCTACCAAGCCGGGCCATGGCATCATCGCGGTGGAGCTCGACGGCGGTCGCGACTTTACGATAACGGGCTTCGGCACGTTTAAGACGCGTCGGACGAAGGCTCGTATGGGTCGTAATCCGCAGACTGGTGCGACGATTCACATCGCTGCGCGCAACAGCGTCTCGTTCCGCGCGGGCAAGGGCCTCAAGGATCGAGTTCGCGACTAGATTCAAAGACTGAGCCGCTGGGTGTAGACCGATCGCATGATCGGAGTGCACCCAGCGGCTCGATCCTTCTCACCAGAAAATGAGAGGGCCAGAAGTGTCAGCCGGTGGCTGAATCCTCCGGTTGTGATGGTGTGTTGACCTCATCACCTGCTGCTGCATCCAGAAGATCCCTAACAGAAGTCGCTTCTCTCAGCCGGTCCACTGCTTCCAATACCTGCCGTTCTTCTCGCTGGCCGCGGCGTAGCGCCTCGAGTTCACCAAACGCGGTGTTGGCCAACTGAACAGCCATAAACCGATCTATGAGGTTCTGGACGCCGGCAAACGACTCATCATCAATCTCGACCCCTTCCCCGCGTAGCAACGAAAGGAACTCGGCTCGCATCTCGGACGTAATGACGAACTCGGTTCCCAAGCCCGGATGTTCACCATTCCAGCTGACGGCAAACTGAAACGCCAATTGGCGGATCGACAACGCATTCCGGTTTAGTTCGGAACCGAATTCACTCTCGACCTCGGACAGGGAGTCCACCACGACGACATCCGGTATGATGCCGCCTCCGCCATACACGGGTCGCCCTGCCATGGTATGAAAGACTTCCGGCTCCCGGGCCACCGCTACCTCGCCCACCGGCCCCAGGGTTCCCTCGTCCGAGCCGACGACCGACACGGCAGCCAACGCATGCTGATTATCGATCGAACGGCCACTCGGGGTATACCAGCTTGCTGTGGTGAGCTTCAGGTGATGCCCTCCGGGCAACAGGTACACCGTCTGCATCGATCCTTTGCCAAAACTCGGTGTCCCGAGGATCAGCGCACGGTCATGGTCTTGAAGAGCACCGGCAACGATCTCGGAGGCGCTGGCACTGCCACCGTTGACGAGAACCACCATCGGCAAATCCTTAAAGGCATCTTCTTCCGTAGCCACGAACGTGTAGTTCTGCTGCTCGATTCGTGATGCGGTAGTAACAATCGTCGTACCAAGTGGGAGGAACAGGTCGCTCACCGCGACGCCTTCTTCGAGCAGCCCGCCCGGATTACCGCGCAGGTCAAGAACTAGCCCGCGCGCTCCGGCCGTCACAAGCACGCCAATCGCTTCCCGCAACTCTTGTGTGGATTCTCGACTGAATTGAGAAAGTCGGGCGATGCCAATCTCGTTGTTCATGTACGCGAGCACTGGCGGAACGTGGACCTCATCACGCGTAATCGTCAGGTGAATCGGGGTTGGAACGCCAACACGGGCGACCGTCACTGTGACAGGTTCGCCAATCGGACCTCTGAGACGATCGATGACTCGGGCTTCGTCCCAACCCGCGACGTTCTCTCGATCGACGCCAATAATCCGATCGCCCGTTAGTAGTCCCTCCCGCTCAGCAGGGGTACTCGTGATCACGCTCATGATCGTCACCCAGTCACCAACCATCTGGACACGGATGCCGAGACCTCCATAATTGCCGGTCGTGGTGATTTCCAGGTCTGTCGCATCGTCTACATCGATGAATGTCGAATGTGGATCGCCCAGACGGTCCAGCATTCCGTCGATCGCCATACGGTACAGTTGATCGGTGTCAACTTCTTCGACGTAACGCTCTGCAATGATGCGTTCGACCCGCCGCAACTGGGCCCGATCAAACGCCTCCGCTTCATGTGCCGTCGCAGCTCGCTGCATAAGCGAACCACCGCCCACCAGGGCCGCGAACGAAACGAAAGCCGCAATCAGAATTCGGTACTCGCGCATCGACATCATCCGCCAGTGCCCTCAACTGAATCATCGGACTCTGCCAACGCGATCAATTGCTCCGGAGTGCCAACATTCCTGAGAAGTGTTGCGGCTTCCTGAACTTCGGCTTGTCGGGCGAGCAGCACCTTGAGTCCGGCTTCGTCATCGAACGCAATGGTTGCCAGCTGGCTGTGCAGGCGATAATCGATCAGGCTGCTACCGTCTCGGAGCGTTGCGGGTTCGATAGCTCCCTCTGTTTCCTGATCTACATACTCGACAAATTCTCGTCGCAACTCCGGAGTCACCTGCGTCGGACGATTTTCTGGATTGGCCCGAACCCAGTCAACGGCAAATCGAAGCGTGAGAGTTTCGAATAACACCTGCGCCTCGTTCATTGCGATTCGAAGTTGTTGTTCGGGCAATGTCAGCGTATCCGGATCAGCCAACAAATCCGGCTGAATCCCTCCCCCACCATACACGGGCCGACCGGCGGCTGTCTTGAATACCTTCCGCTCCGTGGTATCGGCCTGGGCATCAGACCTGCCTGCAGGCGCGTACGCCAGCCCGAGCTGAACTGCTTCGGCTACCGCTTGGTTGAATTCGTCCGCCCCGAATGCCGTCATGCCTTCGGCGTCGCGATCACGATGAATCGACCGACCACTGGGTGTATACCAGGTGCCGGTCGTCAGCCGCAGGTATCTCTGCCCCGGGAGCGGAAACACACTCTGCATCACACCCTTACCAAACGTCCGCGATCCAAGCAGCACGGCGCGATCGAAGTCCTGAAGTGCACCGGCTACAATCTCGGATGCGCTGGCCGACCAGCCGTTCACGAGTACGACCATCGGCAGACCCGGATACCGATCCGGTCCCGGTGCGCGGAAGTCCTGATTGTCCTGGGGATCCCGGCCTCGCGTTTCGACAACCGGCGAGCCTTTGTCAAGAAACAGGTCGGCAATTTCTACCGCTTCCGGAAGGATGCCCCCCGAATTCCATCGAAGATCGAAAATCATCGACGTCGCACCTCTATCGAGCAGGAGGTCGATGGCACGCTGGAGCTCGCTGGCCGACGAACGGCTGAACTGCTGGAGTTGAACGTACCCGACCCCTCCTTCGAGCAAGGCGGAGCGGGTTGCGTCCAGGTGGACCGCATCGCGCACAATGGTCAGATGCAGGGCTTCCGACCTGCCCTGCCGGCTTACCATCACTTCGACCGGCTCCCCACGAATTCCACGCAGGGCGCCGACCGCTTCCTCCTGCGTCCAGCCCAACGTGGACGCACCATCGACCTCGATGATGCGGTCCATCTTTCCAAGCTCCAGCCGCGATGAAGGGCTGTTCGGAATCACGTCCAGTACCGTAATACCGTCGTCTCCAGCGAGAACACGCATTCCGACACCACCGTAATTGTTCGACAGTAGCGTCCCATCATCTCCGCCCCTGATATATGCTGCGTATGGATCGCCAAGCTCAGCCAGCAGTCCATCGATGGCCATTTCATACAGAGTGTCTGGATCTACCGGATCCACATATCGCTGCGCCACATACCGGTGTACGAGTTCGAACAGAGTCGAATTCGAGATCTGGTCGGCCGCTTGCGACTGCAGCAACGATCCGCCGGTGACTGACGCCACGGCAACCACCGCAATCACCGCCACCCACCCACGCCGTGTTTTCATTCCGCCTCCTGCCCTGTCGATATCGACGCATCGCCGCTCGATGCGGGGTTCTCCTTCTGAAACTCATTCGTTGATGAAATGTTTCCAGCTCCTGCTATATTCGTACCAAACCTGTCAGGCCATCGTGTCGACAACTCGCCCCATATTCGTTCATGTATCCCAGCAGCGTCACCCTCACTATCGACAGCTACGATGGAAGTGTCCAGGCTCGCCATCCTGTCATACGCGACAGCTACCGCCCTGTGAAATTCGGTGCGCTCCCGCTCCAGGCGATCCGGTTCGCCGGACTGCCGGCCCCGGCCCCGCTCGGGGTCGATTCGGAGTAGAACCGTCAGGTCGGGCTCGAGTCCACCGGTAGCCAGGCGGTTCGCTTCACGAACCTGCTTGAGATTCAGACCACGAGCCGCACCCTGGTAGGCGAACGTAGATAATTCATATCGATCCGCGAGTACGAGTCGATCTTGCTTGAGGGCGGGAATAACAAGTCGCCGAACAAACTCGGCCCGGGAAGTCAGGTAGAGAAACAGCTCGGCCTCGGCACACATTTCGAGGGCAGGATCCAATACCAGGTCGCGGGCGCGTTCGCCTACAACCGTCCCACCGGGCTCTCGTATCAAGACGTGGTCAACGCCGGCTCGAGCAAGCCGGTCGGATACAGCTTTGATCTGGGTCGATTTTCCCGCCCCCTCGACACCCTCGAATACGATGAACAGGCCTGGTCGTTCAGCCGGAAAGCCGTTCATATCTTCGCCGATTCCCGGCTCAGTCGTAGTACTCGACTCCGAGGTGCGTGATCTGCTCCTCGCCAGCCAACCATCTCAGAGTATTCTTGAGCTTCCAGTGCTGGATGAATATGTCGTGCTCCGGATAGAGGCCGGGAGCAACCTGAGGGCTCTTGAAATAGAACGACAACCACTCCTGGATGCCGTGTAGTCCGGCTCGCTGCGCCAGATCAAAGAACAAAGCCAGATCGAGAATGATGGGAGCGGCCAGAATCGAGTCTCGGCAGAGGAAATCGATCTTGATCTGCATGGGGTATTCCATCCAGCCAAAGATGTCGAGATTATCCCAACCCTCTTTGTTGTCACCTCTGGGAGGGTAGTAGTTGATCCTGACCTTGTGGTACATGTCCCCATACAGATCCGGATACATCTCCGGCTGCAGAATCTGTTCTAACACGCCGAGCTTCGATTCTTCCTTCGTCTTGAAACTTTCCGGATCGTCCAGCACTTCCCCGTCGCGGTTCCCCAGAATGTTCGTCGAAAACCACCCACGTACACCCAGCATTCGGGTCTTCAATCCGGGCGCCAGGATCGTCTTCATCAGGGTCTGGCCCGTTTTAAAATCTTTCCCACCGATCGGAACCTTGTTCACACGAGCGAGCTCCAACATCGCTGGCGTATCGACCGTGAGGTTAGGCGCTCCGTTCGCGAACGGTATTCCCTCCTTGAGCGCTGCCCAGGCATAGATCATCGACGGCGCGATCGCATCGTCGTTGTCCCGCATCGCCTGCTCAAACGTCTCAATAGAATCGTGTACTGGCGTCGGCTGCAGGAAAATTTCGGTAGACGCACACCATACGATGACGAGACGGGTGCAGTTATTTTCTTCTTTGAACCGGCGCATGTCCGCGCGCAACTGCTCACCCAGGTCGTACTTGTCGCTGCCTGTCTTGACGTTCGTTCCGTCGAGCTTCTTCACATACTTCTTGTCGAACACTGCCGGCATCGGCTTGATGGACTTCAGAAAGTCGGCAATCGGTTCGACGTCTTCTGAGCGAAGAACACCGCACACACGGGCTGACTCATAGGCATCGTCGGAGATCGGATCCCATGCTCCGAAGACGATATCGTCCAGATCTGCGAGCGGGACGAAGTCCTTGATCAGCGGAGTTCGCTCGTCCGTACGCTTTCCGAGTCGAATCGTGTTCATTTGAGTTAATGAACCGATCGGGCGATGCAGACCGCGGCGAATCGACTCGACGCCTGCGATTGTCGTCGTGGATACCGCTCCCAGTCCAACCAGCAAAACACCAAGCCGGCCCTCAGCTGGAAGTATCTCTCGCCCTGTCTGTTCCTGCATATCTTCTATTCTCCTGGATCTCGGATCAAACGCCGGTCTGGCGTCAGGTATTGGGTCCGCGCTCGGAAGGACCACGCCTTACGGCCCTGCCCACAGCCTGCCCTTCGGGGCGCGTATTTCGATACACCCACCAGATGCGCTGCAACACGGTCAGATTTGTCAGTATGGCCAGCACATACAGA
>JBDHMQ010000024.1:0-13902 GCA_039656095.1 Gemmatimonadota bacterium
CTTTGGCTATCCGCCCACACGAACTGGAATGCGCGGATCCCACCCCGGATCGTTCGAAACAGCCCATGCTCTCGCGCGCGGAGGAGCGCGGTTCGACCATCCAGTCGATCTTGCCGAGGAGTATGACGCGGTAGTTGTGGGCGCGGGTATCAGCGGCCTGACGGCTGCCTACGAGTATCGCAAGAAGTTTGGTCCGGATTCACGAATCCTCATCCTCGACAACCACGATGATTTCGGGGGCCACGCGAAGAGGAACGAATTTCACCAGGGCGGCGACATGCGCCTGTCCTGGGGCGGCACGATGAACCTCGAATACACATCGTTCAATGAGACAGTGTTGCAGTTTCTGGCCGAGTTGGGAATCGATGTTCAGCAGCTGAGCAAGGACCTCGATTTCCATTATGGCGGTGACGGGCCTGCTATCTGGTTTGATGCCGATACATACGGTCGCGACGTCCTCGTCCCCGGTTTCTCGATGTATAGCCGCAACCTCGAAGTGCTTGACGCGATAGACCAGTTCCCGATCAGCGAGTCGGGGCGGGCGGCCTTGAAGCAGTTCTATTCGTCAGACACGAATGTGCTCGAGGGAATGAGCGAGAGTGAGGCCGAACACGTCCTGCGCGGGACGAGCTACACAGAGTTTCTCTCCAGACACGCAGGCCTTCCCGACGAAGTCGTCGGACTGTTCACAAAGGCCACCGACGGATACTGGGGCGTTCAGCCGCACAGCCTGTCGACCACGGAAGCGATGAGCGCCTGGTTGCCCGGGTCTCACCTGCTCGGGGAGAGCGCCGATCGTGGAGCAGGCCTGGTGGAGTCCGAAGTCGTTGCCATGTTTCCGGATGGCAATGCGTCGATCGCGCGTCTGCTGGTTCAATCACTCATTCCAGCGGTTGCTCCCGGCGGGACAGCACGGGACATCGCCATGGTACAGTTCGACTACAGTCAACTCGATCGTTCTGAGAACCCTGTACGCTTGCGCCTCGAATCGACCGCTGTCCATGTCAGGAATGAAGACGGGCAAGTCGCTGTGACGTATGTCAGGGATAGCAGGACTTCACGGGTTCGAGCCAGGCACTGCGTACTGGCCTGCTACCATGCAATCATCCCGTACCTTTGCCCCGAGATGCCGGAAGAGCAGAAGGAGGCGCAAAGCTATCAAGTCAAACATCCGATGCTCGTTACTAACGTGCTCCTGCGCAGCGGCAAGGCATTCGAGCAACTGGGTTTTACGGGCGCGTATTGTCCCGGGCGGCTGCACGCAAAGACGTGGCTCATCAAGGGAGTAAACACAGCTGGGTATGACCAGGGCCGGGATATCGACGGCCCTGTACCCGTGATGTTCTGGGGAATCGTTCCCCCGCCACGCCAAGACGTCCCCATCCACGACCAGCTTCGAGAAGCGCGGCAAGTCATGCTGGAGATGAGCTTCGAAGATTTTGAGCGCGAAGCGGGATTCGACGTCGCGGAGGATATCCTTGCAATCACGGTGAATCGGTGGCCGCACGGATATGCATACGACTACCTTGATCTGTGGGATCCTGAGTGGGAAGATGGACGAGCCCCGCATGAGATCGCTCGCCAGCCGATTGGAAACATT
This sequence comes from Gemmatimonadota bacterium, assembly GCA_039656095.1. Lineage (GTDB taxonomy): Bacteria > Gemmatimonadota > Gemmatimonadetes > Palauibacterales > Palauibacteraceae > JARFPW01. The sequence continues at coordinate 1,601 of JBDHMQ010000024.1, forward strand.
ACGATTGCCAATTCGGACGCGGCTGCTTCAGCCTACTCCCAAGCCGCCATTGAAGAAGCCATTCGTGCAGTAGGCGAGCTGACATTCTTATTACGTGAATCGGAATAGATCAGCGGTCGTTTCTGGCCTTTTCGACCAATTATTGTAGAATGGTCCAGGCATCCTCCCCCGCAGAAGGAGTGTCAGTATGGGTAAGGGACTCGCGTTTTTCTATGGTGCTATGGCGTATCTGGTCTTCCTCCTCGCTTTTCTCTATGCCATTGGTTTCACCGGCAACCTGGTCGTTTCGAAGGGGATAGACAGCGGAATCGTAGGGCCTGTGGGTCAGGCGATTCTGGTCAACGTTCTTCTGTTGGGGCTGTTCGCGATTCAACACACGATCATGGCTCGTCCTGGATTTAAACGTTGGTGGACGAAAATTGTCCCTCGATCGATTGAGCGAAGTACGTTTGTGCTCCTGGCTAGCCTGATCCTCCTCCTGGTGTTTTGGCAGTGGCGCCCGATGACCGACACCGTGTGGAGTGTTTCGGACCCGGCGGTGCGCACGATCCTCTGGAGCGTGTTCGGTTTCGGCTGGGTTGTCGTACTGCTATCGACCTTTATGATCGGACATTTCCACCTGTTCGGCCTGAAACAGGTCGCGGACAACCTTCGGGATCAGGAGTCCGAACCAGCAGCATTCAAAACGCCAGGGTTCTACCAGCTGGTCCGTCATCCGATCATGGTGGGTTTTATCATCGCTTTCTGGGCAACACCGGACATGACGATGGGGCACCTGCTTTTCGCGGCTGTGACGACTGTTTATATCGTGATCGGGATTCAGTTCGAGGAACGTGATCTGGTGGCGATGCTGGGCGAGGCCTATACCCAGTACCGCAAGCGGGTACCCGCCTTGATCCCATTCACGAAAGGAGGCTCTTAGGGGGGCAGGATTACTGTGTTGTAACGCCGTATTGATCACGCAGGGCGCTGATTCCCTCCGGTCGACCGAGTACCGTTAACCGGTCTCCGTCCAGGAGTTTGGTACCACCCTTCGGGATGATCGTCTCATCTCCGCGGCGGATCATCGCGATCAGGGTTCCATCCGGAAGTGAGACTTCACTAAGCGTCAGACCGATCAGGTCAGAGGTGCCCGTTGTGCTCTCGAGCGTCAGAATGAGAATTCGCTCGTTTCGGAATAGAGCCTCCCTCAGCTGCTCATCGCTCTCGGCACCAAGCCACTCGGGCATGAAGCTGTCCTGATCAACTCGACGCGCAATCTGGGCCAGGATCCGCAGGTGCCGTCCCGGATCCTGCTCGGGACCGACCAGAAAGAACACCGCTCGAATCGGCTCCTTCAACGCACGACCCGCCCCATCCAGCTCGGTCTCGAACCGAACGCCCCCTCGCACTCTGACCAGGGCCAGATAGGCGCGGTCCACCACTTCTAGTCGGATATGAGGGAGAGCGACTCCGTGAGACACCGGTGTCTCGCCCATTCGCGTACCCAGAAGGAAACCATCGGTCAATTCGCTCGCTGCCACCGGCAGATCCAGGGCCAACTGTTGAGATGCCTGGGTGGCCACATCTTTAAAGTCGATGGGCCCGGGTAAATCGAGAACACGTGCCCCGGTGAACACCTGGTCGAACGGGTCGGCCTCACGTGGACCACGCTCCTTCATGATCTCACGGAGTTCGCGGTCCAAACCCTCGTCTCGTTGCCGCCCGAGTCGTTCGAACACATGGAAGATCGCGCCCTCACGGTCCACCCTGTCGCGTGCGTAATAGGTATACCACATGGCGCCAAACGTGATAAGGCCGCCTGTGAACAGGGTGGGGAAGATTCCCATGTTCACGATCAGCCAGAACGGCGCCAGGATGCCGACGATTTGGAGGCCCGGGTAGAACGGCGATCGGAAACTGGGATCATACGACTCGATCCGACTCTCCCTCATGACGATTACCGCGACGCAGACGAAGGCAAACATCACCATCATGAAAGCACTGGCCAGCTTCGCGATCTTGGTAGGATCAAACAGTGTGACCGACACGAGGATAAGCGCCACAGTGATCGCGATGCCGACGGTAGGGGTTCCACGCCCGCCGATTCGGCCGAAGAACCCTGGCAACACGTTGTCTCTCGCCATGGCGAGAGGGTAGCGGGACGCGCTGAGGATCCCTGCATTCGCCACGGATGAGAAGGCTAACACGGCCGCCACAGTCATCACTGTGGCTCCCCATGGACCTACCAGAATCTCCGCCACGGTAGCAACAGGTGTCAGATCTCCGCCTCCCCTGGCGAGTACGTCAACACCGGCCACTCCGACCATAACGGCGGTACCGATTACATAGATCACGACGACACTACCGAACGCCAGGAACATACCAAGGGGTAGATTCCGTCCCGGATTCTTCACCTCCTCGGCGACGCTGGCCACCTTAGTCAGTCCCATGTAACTGACGATCACCAGCCCTGCAGTACTAATGATCCCGGCACTGCCGGATTCAAAGAAGCTACTGAAGTTGCCAACCTCGATCTGGAGAGCGCCAACACCCGAGAACCAGAGAAGCAGAATCAGGAGCCCGGCAAGCAGCAGGAGCTGAAACGAACCGCTCTTCTTCGCGCCGAAGTAATTGACCACGCCAAAGAATACGGCAAACCCGGCCGCGATCGGTCCCATCTGAACGGTTGGCATAAGGAGCTGCAGGTAGGCGCCGACCCCTATAAGCGCGAAGGCGGATTTCAGCACGAGGGAAATCCATGTTCCGAATCCGCCGATCGTTCCAACCAGCGGCCCCATGCTTCGATCCAGGAAATAGTAGACGCCGCCGGCTTTGGGCATGGCGGTCGCCAGTTCGACCTTGCTGAGTAGTCCAGGCAGCAGGATCAGTGCGGCAAGCACATACGACAGCGGCATGGCCGGACCCGCTCCGGCGGCAGCGAGCCCCGGGAGGAGAAAGAAACCTGAACTGAGCGTTGCGCCGGTGGCCAGGGCATAGACATCCCACAACCCCAGTTGCTTCTCTAGCAACGGGGCCTTTGCCGGCTCTGCATCGATGCGCGTCTCGTCTTGGTCCATGCGCTCCAGGCAAGTTTCAGGTCGCGGTTAGTTGGGTCGTGTGAGGCGCGGGATACGCGAATAAGGTACTCGGGGCTCAAACCCAGACAAAATGCCTGGAGGGGATCATGGACTGACTACTGGCTCTTCACCTACGAAGGGTTCCGTAGATTCCTGACTTGCGAGCTAATGCTCGGCCGCCACCTCAGAACCTTCTTCCTCTTGTTTCTCTCCCAGTTTCTCCTCGGCCTCTTTCAGCAAACGATTGTCTGCGACGGTCATCTCCTTGGTGTGGAGCTTGTCGATCCCTTCAATCGTTATCGCTCGTTCCCCTGTATCGAGGATTTCAATCCATCCGTGTTTTTTCAGGTACCACATGGGAAATTCCAGATGTTCCCGTGGAATCCCCAGCATTTTCTCGAGATGAATCAGGCCCAGGCCGCCGGAGTCGGGATTCTTCCGTCGCGCTACATAGAGCAGCGACAGGACGCCGTGAAAAATTCGCTGGTCCTCTTCACGACCGCCGATTGCCGCTCCCTGCTCAAAGATCTGCCACTGCAAGGTCCTGTGTGAGTCATACTTCACGTCAAATTCGGCACGTCGCTCCGGATCCAACAGGACTTCGTACGCCTCCTGCACATCACGAAAACTGTCTGCGTCTCCCGATGTTGAGTTGTCCGGGTGATAGCGCTTGGCGAGCATCCGGTACACGCGCTCAACGGTCTCGGCGTCCGCATTCTGGCTCAGGTGCAGGATTTCGTAGAAATCGACAAACGGGCGTTCGTTCACGAAAGAGCCCCTCAGGTTGCACGGAAAGGTGAATGGTGGCAGTCAACCCATGCCTGAATCCTTCTGGCACGATGAACCTTCTGCCAAGGCTCGTGCAAGAGGTGGCATGATTCGGACCGAACCCTTCACCAGTGCAATTTGGCAGCAGGGTTGATGCGGATTATCATGCAGGCCCAAAATTCACCTAGTCTGACCCCCGGCCACCAAGGACTGTAATGGATCAGCCCAAGTTTACGAAGATCGACGTTCAGGACTCAGAACTGTCCTTCATGAAAGACGGAGAGCGTAAGACCTTTCCTCGTGTCGACCTTCCGGATTCATTCATGGAATGGCTGATCGCAGGCCGTAGTGCGCTGTACGACCTGCTTGAGGGGAAGGGGACCGCGCCGTGGCACGCCGCACACCTGCCCGTGGTGGTAACCCAGGATCTTACGGCACCGATCCCGTTTAACACCGGAAACAAGGGTGTGGGCGTGCTTCCGTTCGAGGACCGCATCGATGAGTATGCCGACAATCTGAAAGAAGTTCTCGAGGGCACACGCGGCGCGCCGGGAAAGGAAACACTTCCCACGCGACTGGCTGCAGTGCGCAAACCGCTGGAAGCTGGGCACATTTCGAACAAGTCACTGATTACGCTCGAAATTTTCGAGCGCAACACCTATCGAAACCTTTGCGAATATCCGGTAGCGTCGTTGCATTACACGGGTGAAGGTCCCGTGTTTATGAGCTTTCAGATTGACGCGGTCGTCGAGATTTTGACACCGGAACATCCAGCCTATCGGTTCGCGTTTCTGAGCCGGCAACTATTCGAGTACGACCCCTTCCACATCACACAAATCCACTTTCCGTATGCCTATCTGTTCCACCCGGTCGCGGTGAGGGATAAGACGCCAAAACGCAGGGCGTAGGCGACCCCGCCAGGTCGAATTCAAGCGCTGTTTGGCCGCATCATGATCAGTAGCATCTTGAACGGCTCATCGGCCTGAACCGAATGTGGAATATCCGCAGGTAGCCGTACGATCTGGCCGGTGTGCATCGAGTGGGCGGTTCCTGCCACGGTGATCGTCGCCCAGCCATCCAATATCAGAAGTAAGGCATCAAACGGCGTCGTGTGCTCGCTCAGCCCCTCACCGGCGTCAAACGCGAATGCCGTCACCGTACCGCCCTTTTCCTTTACCAGCGCCTGGCTCACAACGGCCCCGGTCTGATACCGCACCAGGTCGACAAGATCTTCCGGAGTGTTGAGGGAATCTCTGCTCACGTCGCACCTCATAGATGGCTATTGCTTCCCGATTGCGCGCGGACCTGAGTATAATAGCCCGTTACGTCACGGAGTCACCGGTTGGATGTTTATGTTGTTGGGAGCCAATAAATGATCGTCGTTACAGGTGGAGCGGGTTTCATCGGCAGTTGTCTGGCGGCTCGTTTGAACGAGTATGGCCGCGACGACCTGATCATCGTTGACGAGCTCGACAGTTCCGACAAGTGGCAGAATCTGCGGGCGCTGCGGTTCGCCGAGTACCTGGACAAGGCAAACTTGCTGGCCTTCCTGGACAGTGGAATCAAACCCGATGCAATTCTTCACATGGGTGCGTGCAGTTCAACCACGGAACGGGATGCCAATTACCTCTATACGAATAATTTCAGCTACACGGAGGCGTTGGCTCGCTGGTGTCTGAAGCATGAAACCCGGTTCGTGTACGCCAGCTCTGCGGCGACGTACGGAGACGGCAGCCAGGGGTACGACGACAGCGCAGACCTGACCACGCTTCGCCCACTTAATATGTACGGGTACTCCAAGCATCTGTTTGACGTGCAGGCGCAGAACAGGGGTTGGTCGAAATTCGTCGCCGGGGTGAAATTTTTTAATGTCTACGGCCCGAACGAGCAGCATAAGGCGGATATGCGTTCCGTCGTGCTCAAGGCATTCGAGCAGATCAATGAATCGGGCTCTGTGAAGCTGTTCAAGTCTCATCGAACCGATTACGAAGACGGTGGACAGATGCGCGACTTCGTCTACGTGAAAGATGCGGTAGCCATCGTTCTCTATCTCGCTGATCATCCAGAGGCCAACGGCCTGTTCAATGCCGGAACCGGCACGGCCCGCTCCTTTGAAGACCTCGCGACCGCCGTGTTTGCTGCTATGGGCAGAGACCCCAGCATCACCTACATCGACATGCCTGAGCAGCTCCGTGACAGGTACCAGTACTTCACGCAGGCGACGATCGATCGCATTCGGGCGGCGGGCTACGAGGCGCCAATCTCTTCGCTCGAAGACGGCATCACGGATTACGTGCAGAACTATCTGATGCCCGCCCGATTCATGGGCGACCAGCAGTGATTCAAGAGGTCGCACCTCACGATGCGACGGAGCTCGCAGCCGCGTTTCTGCAAACTGGCATTACCGTCGGCGTCGCTGCGGTATGCGTGTTTCTCTACGCACGCTATCGGCGTCCGTACTTTGCCATCTGGGCGCTCGCCTGGATCCTGTACGCAGTCCGCCTCGGGGCGATTATCAGCTTTCTGTTCAGTGAGCAGCGACTGTGGCTCTACTGGCACCAGGTACTCGCCGGCTGGACGGCAATCGCCTTCCTGTGGGCGGCGGTGTCATTCTCCCAGCAGACGCGCTGGCGCCAGAGATATTGGCTGCTGGTGGCATTTCCGCCTGTGTGGTCTTTCGTGGCGATCTATCGGCTGGACAATTTCCTGCTGGCAGCCGGGGCGGCCGTCCTGTTCCTGAGCGCGGCGACGGCCTGGACCGGAGTCGTGCTGTGGAGACACCACAGGCGAGTGGGTTCGCTCCCCGCCGCCATCACCGCGACAGCGTTTTTCCTGTGGAGCTTGCATCGACTGGACTATCCGTTCCTTCGGGCCAGGGCCGCCTGGAATCCCTGGGGGTACTACCTGGATATCGTGTTCGAACTGGCGATTGGCGCGGGAATCCTGCTCATCGTGCTGGAAGATCAGCACCGCGGTCTGTCCGTGCTCTCAAGTCTATCCGGAGACCTGCGGAGCGGTCGCCGGGAATCGGAATTGCTCGACGCGCTATTGGCACGCCCTCTCACCCTGCCGGCGGTCACGGGAAGCGCCATGTACCGGTTTTCGGACGGAGTATTTGGAAAGGGAGCCGGGGCATGCAGCCCCTGGGAGGGAAGTCCGCCGACTGGCGCCGCCAGGGATGTTCTTGAGCGACTCCGGCAACTTGGCAAGCCCGAGGTGTTTCCAGGCTCCTCTGATTCAGATGGGCAGGGTGCCGGTCACCCGTTTGCTGCAGCACTTCCGGTGTTTCGTGGGGACCAGCTGGAAGGAGCGCTTGTCGTAGTTGGTGATTCACGCGATCCGTTTGCGGTGCTGGATACTCCCTTTCTTGTGGCGCTCGGGCACCAGGTTGGCGCCGCGCTGGCGAATGCTGAATTGCATGATGCCCTGGAAGAGCGCACCGCCGAACTGGAGAGGCTGGCGTCGCGAATGGTGCGTCAACACGAAGAGGAACGCCTGCGTCTATCCCGAGAACTGCACGACGAAAGCGCCCAGGTGTTCGCAGCCATCAAGTTGCAATTGGGAATGGTCCGTGAGTCCACCGCTCCTGACAATCGTGCCAAACTGGACAAGGCCGAAGAGTTGGTGAGCACAGGAATCCGCTCGATTCGTGCAGCTGCACGCGAGCTCCGCCCGGCATTGCTGGACGATTTGGGCTTGATTCCGGCCCTTCGCGCTCTGACTGCCGATTTCGCCGAGAAATCAGGCCTCCCCGTTACGCCCGCTCTCCCGGACGAGGTCGTCGCGCTCGATACCACCGCCGAACTGGCCCTGTACCGGTCACTGCAAGAGGGTCTGTCAAATGTTGCGCGGCACGCACGAGGCGCATCTCGTGTAGACGTCAGCCTTGCCACCACGGAGGGTGAGATCGTGCTCGAGGTGCGGGACGACGGTGCGGAGAGTCGGACTCGGCCATCCGGCGAGCAGCATTCCGGAATGGGCTTGATTGGAATGCGTGAGCGTATGGCGGATCTTGGCGGCACGGTCAGTCTGCACCGATCTTCAGCTGGTGCGGTGCTGCGCGTAAGCATTCCGACCAGAGACTCGGATAGTGGAGACAACGGATGACACAAAACCCGATTCGTATCGTGGTGGTCGATGACCATGCTCTCGTGAGAGAGGGGATTCGGAGTGTGTTGGACGAGGTTCCGGAGTTCGAGGTGGTTGCGGAGGCAGAAAACGGTCAGGATGCGCTGGACTGCGTAGAGCGCACGAAGCCGGATGTCTTACTCCTGGATCTCACGATGCCGGGAATCGGAGGCCTGGAGGTTACGCGCCTGATTCGCTCAGAGTCCGAGCTCCCCCGCGTGATCATTCTCAGCATGCACGATGAGGCGGAGTATGTATTGCGGGCCGTCCAGGCTGGAGCCGATGGATACCTGCTAAAAGATGATGCAGGCCCAAAGATGCTCCGGCACGCGGTTACCGCAGTGCACTCAGGAGAGTCGTTCTTCAGTCCCCGGGCGGCCGGGGCGCTTGCCGTGTCTGTGCGTAGCGCAGAGCCAGAGCCGTCTCAACGCCCCATAGATTCGCTCACGGGCCGCGAGCTCGACGTTCTTCGTCTGCTGGCTTCCGGCCAGAGCAACAAAGAAATGGCAGCAGAACTCGGAATCAGTCGCCGCACCGTGGAAAGCCATCGCGAAAGCCTGATGAAGAAGCTGGGCATTCGCACGGTTGCTGGATTGACCCGCCTTGCGCTTGAGCATGGGCTACTGAAAGAAAATTAGGGCCCGAAAGAGCTAAGTAGTATTACGCAGTCCAGTTGCGTAGATCTCCGAATATCCCCACTGCACGTTCCTTCCCAGATTAATACACAGTTTTTCCGGTCATCGTGAGTCTATAAGAAGACGCGCCTGGCCGAGCCCGATTCCACAACACTTCGTGCAGGTGGAACAATGAATAAATCAATTCTCAGGGCGATTCTGACGGCAGCCGTCATCATCATGCCCTTAAGTGTGGCCGCCCCCGCTTCCGTCGAAGCTGCTCCGGCCCTTGCCGCACCCACGATGATCCAGGAAGTCCCGCAGGAGAAACCTGACTCCACGAGTGCGGATTCCATCCCGATCTTCATCCTGAATCCGATTAACGTGACTGCAACCCGTGCCCTGAAGCAGCTGTTCTTCACGGCGGCACCAGTCTCAGTAGTCGGATCCGATCAGATCAAAGCTGAGCGTCCCAATAATACAGCAGAGATGCTCCGGCGACTGCCTGGCGTCGATATCAATGGTGTGGGCGCCAATCAGCAGCGGCCAATCATCCGCGGTCAGCGTGGGCAACGAATTCTGCTACTCGAAGACGGCCTGCGAATGAACAATTCGCGGCGTCAGGCCGATTTCGGCGAGCTCCCGGCGATCGTTGACGTTAATCACCTGGATCGTATCGAAGTCGTCCGCGGTCCGGCTTCCGTTCTGTACGGATCTGACGCTATCGGTGGTGTCGTAAACATGATCAGCACCGATGCGCCGGCCCTGTCAGGTGGGGACGTGTTTGGCGGGAGTGCAAATTTCAGTTATCGGTCGGCAGGAGAGCAGGTGTGGCCTGCCGTTGACGTTTTCGGGCGACAGGGCCGCGTCGGGTATCGGGCGTCTGCCTCGTTCCGTGACACGGAAGACTATCAAGCAGCGTCCGGGACCTTCGGCGACATCACGCTGAGTGATGACGTGAAAGTATTTGGCTCGGGCGTCCAGGATCGGAATTTCAGCTTTCTGGTGGACTATGCCCTGAGTGATGACCAGAAGGTGTATGCGAAGTTTGGTTACTACCAGGCAGAAGACGCTGGATTCGGATTTGTAGCGAATGAGGACCTGGGTCTCGACGGTGGAATTGCGATCGACATCCAGTATCCTGACCAGACAGTTTCCAAGCTGAAGGCCGGGTACCGGGCCCTCGGGTTGGACCTTCCATTCGCGGACAGAATCGACGCAAGCGTGTTCTTCATGGACAACGAGCGCGATTTCATTTTTGACGTAAATGTCCCGTTTGGTGGACCTGGAACTGGTGTATTTGTGAATCAGCAGAATCATACCGACCTGCAGACTTTCGGCTTGCGTCTCGAGACTGCCAAACTGTTCGGTGGCAAGCATGTGCTCACCTACGGGCTCGACTATTACCACGATGACTCCGAGAACACGGACCGGTCTGAGACTGTAGTCATCCCATTCCCGGGTGCGCCAGCCAACCCGATGGTGGAAGACACTCCTACTGTCCCGTTTTCGACGTATGACAAGTTCGGTGCGTTTGCCCAGGCTGATCTGGAGATCAGCGACCGTGCTGGTCTGATCGTTGGAGCGCGCTGGCAGAATTTCAGCGCCACGCCCCAGACCACGCCAGGAATCGACGAGCTTCCTGGCAACGCAAGCGAAAACACGGTGGTAGTTGCGGCGAACGGTCTCTTGAAGATCGCGCCCAACTTGAATTTCGTTGGCACCGTTGGCAGAGGCTTTCGAGCCCCCAACCTGGTCGAATTGTTCTTTAACGGTGCCGCGCCTGAGGGTAATGGATTCCAGATTGCCAACCCGGACCTCGATCCGGAGACGAGTTGGAACGTGGACGCCGGACTCAAATATCGCCGTTCGAATGTGGCTTTAGAGGCGTTCTACTTCAGGACCCGATTGAGTGACGGAATCCGCATTGCAGCGACCGGTGACTCGGTGGGTCCTTTCCCGGCCTTCCAGAGCATTAACGTCGACAAACTCACCCTGAAGGGAATCGAGCTGTTGGCCGAGGTGCAGCCGGTAGAGTCAGTGACGCTGGGTGCGACCTATACCTGGTTGGACGGCGACGATGAAGAAAACGACCAGAACAACCCGACATCCAGCACGTTCTCGAGCCGAATCACCGGAGAGGTCACGTACAAGCAGCCGTCTGGGCGCTGGTGGGTTCAATACCAGGTTCGCCACAACGGAGAGCAGAAGGACGCCGATTCTGTGACTGGAAGCCCGATCGGTGAGGTGCTTCCGAGCTTTACAGTTATGCATGCTCGTGCGGGCGTGAAGCTGTTTGATCATGGACGAATGAGCCACAGTATCGTGCTGGGGGTGGAGAATCTTACCGACCAGCTTTATGCCGAATTCTCCAATGCCACCTTTTTCCGGCCGGCGCCGAAGCGGACGCTGCTGGTAAGCTGGGCAACTAGTTTCTGATGAGAACTTTCGTCCACTACATTCCGATCGCCACGAGCTTCTTTTCGCTTGCCTTCTCCTACATCCTGTTCCGGAGATGGCGGGCGAAAGGAGGGCTCCACCTTTTCTGGTGGGGTGTCGGGGCGCTGATGTACGGCATTGGGACGATCACCGAGTCAATCACGACCCTGTTCGGCTGGCATGAGCCGGTATTCCGGGCCTGGTACATTTCCGGGGCGCTGCTTGGCGGCGCCCCGCTGGCCCAGGGGACTGTCTACCTGCTGTTATCCCGGCGTGTGGCCAATCGCCTCACCGTGTTGCTGCTGACCATGGTTGTCGTTGCTTCCACCTTCGTGTTGCTCACACCGATTGACTATACGGCTGTCGAAACGTACCGCCTGACCGGTGCGGTCATGGAGTGGAGCCGGGTACGGCTGTTCAGCCCCTTCATCAATTTGTATGCAGCGACTTTCTTGATTGGAGGCGCTGTTCTGTCGGCCGTTCGGTATCGGGCAGTTCCCGGAATGGAAAACCGCGTTATTGGTAACATCTTAATCGCGGTCGGAGCGCTGTTGCCTGGCATCGGCGGGACCTTCACACGATTCGGACACGTGGAAGTCCTGTATGTAACCGAGTTCATCGGAATCCTGCTGATCTATGCCGGCTTCCGGTACAACATTGCGACGGGGCCAAGTCCCTTCGGCCGTAAGTCAGCTAGCCCTGCGGAGGCGGGACTTGCGACAGCACAACCGCTATCAGAACAGTAACCATAACGACGATAATCTCGAGGCGTACGCTCTTGCGTAGCGGTCGTGCGCCGGCTTCTCCTGCGTCGAGAGCAGGTATCAGTCGGAAGCGGTTGTAGGCACCGAATGCTACGAGGGCGGCAAAACCAGCCGATTTGGCAAGCATCAGCTTTCCGTAATCGGAACTGAATATGGCTCCCAGGGTCGGCAGGTAGAGCAGGTCTTGAACAATTGCAGTCAGAAGAATCACGACCGATGCCAGCAGGGCAGCGGCTGAAACGCGACGAACAACGCGTGAAAAAGTCCAGCCTGTGGCGACGTCCGTGTCACCGGCGGGTAACGGCCAGACGCCGAGTAGCAGAATACCACCGGTCCATACCGCAGCCGCGCCCAGGTGAAGGCCGTTCGCAGGCAGTGAGATCATTGGCTGAATCGCCGCCTGGTGACCCCCCAGCGCTCCAAGTACGACCGCTCCAATGGCGAGCACACTCCCGATTCTGACGAGGCCTGTGCCCGTAAACAGCAGGAAGGCGGAAACGACGAGTCCAGCCCGCCAGACTTCCACGGCT
>JBDHMQ010000025.1:0-15695 GCA_039656095.1 Gemmatimonadota bacterium
GGCGTATCTGGCGTCGATTTCTTGTGCCCGATACGAGCGGAAGTTCTCCACCGCTTGCATCCATTGGGCAGAATTCAGCAGCCGTCGAGCAACCTCGTACTGGGTCGCCGCTTCCTCCTGGGCCGATTGACCCGAGACCAGGTTTGGCTGTGCGAATCCAAGCCCGACTACGAAAGCCAGTACCGTCATTATTTTCTGTGTCCTCTTCATCACAAATCTCCCGTCCTTCTTTTGTTTGTTTTCCATTACAAATCCGCCGATCGCAGCCGAAGCAGTAAACCACTTTCCTCCAGGCCTTGATCAACGATCCGTGATTCCTGTGGATCATCCGTATCCGCCGTCACGACGATCTGCATGAGCATCAGCTCGAGATCCTCCAACAGCGCCTTCATCTCGGGTCCTTCTGATGCTGCAGGGGTGGCCATGAGCAACCGAGTTCGGGACAGCAGTGACCGGGCCCAAGTCCCGATTTCCGGGTTGTTCCAACCACTGGCCCGATCCGTCTTGACCGTTGTGAGGAATGACTCGGCGCGATCCAGATGGTCGCGCGTTGCCAGCATATAAGGCTGGGCCGAGCGCTCGGCCTCCGGCCCGGTGCGGTCCGCAACCTCAACTACCGAGTCACCGGCAGGAGTGGGCACCAGACTCAAACGGCCCAATCCGAGTCCGATGGCCAACGCCGCAGCGATGCCGACCCACCAGCCCATTCCGGTCCGTCGTTTCTGCCCGGGCGCCGACCCGATCGGGACCACATCTGTGTCTGACTCCAATCGAGACTGGATGTCCGTCCACATTTCTTTGCCCGGCGTTGGCGGAGGGGCGTTGTACAGATCTTGAGCCGCCTCAGCGATCCGGGAATCGATTCCGTTCTTGTGATCGTTCATGCTACCCACTCTTCCGCAAACTCCTGGAGGTCCATCCGAAGCCTGGCCCTTGCTCTGGACAGGCGCGCTTTTGAGGTGCCCGTCTTGAGCTCCAGAGCCGCTGCGATTTCTCTGTGTGTGTATCCTTCGACATCGTGCATCAGGAATACCGTCCTATATGCCTCGGGCAGTGCTTTCACCGCTGCCGCCAGGCGTGTCTTCAAGTCCGGTTCCGCCTGAGGGACTGAATGCGCGATACCATGAGCTGCCTCCAGTCCCAATTCCCGACTGCGCAACCGTTTTACTTTTCGGAGTCCGTTCAGCACCACAGAAGTCGTCACCGAGTGCAGCCAGGTGGAAAACGCGGCATCGCCCCGATATCCGTCGAGTCGACTGAACGCCCTGACGAACGCGTCTTGCGTGAAATCACGCGCCAGCGTCTCGTCTCCGCTCATCCGATACGCCAGCCGAAACACCCGATCAACGTGGGCGTCGTACAGGGCGCGTTGGGCCGATCGGTCTCCCGATCTGATACGGTCCACCAGCTGCTTATCGTTCACTGAAATCCAGGTGAGAGGCCTCATCCACTGACTCACTACATACGACACAGCGGACGGAGAAAGGGTTACCGGCGGATGCGCAGAACGGTGGGATCATGACTCTGCGGATAGTCGATCATACAGTTGCGCACCCGAGTGTTCCCCCCGAGCAGAACGCTGAGCAGAGTAGAGCCCGAACGCTTGGTGCACAGGATTACGCACAGGCGGCCAGACTCCGAAGTGTTCACTCGAGTCCGTAAACCCGGATTCGCTGGACGTTGAGTGTGTCTGTCTCGCGTACCGTAACATGACTGGCACCCGGATCCATGATTTGGCTGGCAACCGGAAGCTCGACGCTGAAAAGCGGCCGGCCGGCCGGATCGAATACCAGCCACTGCTGTTGAACGTCTGCTGGACGGCGGTAGGAACGAATCCAGGCGCGTCCTTCGCCATCCAGCTTCAACTGATCGCAAGCCGGAATCGTTGGATTGACGGGCATGTCATCGAGGATCAGACGCGTTCGACTTTCCTGGCCTTCAGCCAAACCCGCAAGACGTTGGTCCCGATACGACCGTATGTCTTCTTCTGTTACAGTGAGATCCCCAGCCGGCCAGCGGACGACCTGCACGAGACCCTTATCCGGGTCGATGACTCTGTACTCCGCCGATCGGCAATCACTCAGAAACAGTCTATTGGCTGCGGCCGCCGTGACCAGACGCGGCTCGAACATCGGGCCGGAAACGAGTTGGAGGGGTGGTTCACCGAGACGCCCCATCCGCGCCGTTGGCCAGATGCCAACCGTATCCAACAGAACCCCGTCCTGTCCGAATCTCGTAATCCCGACGTGCGCCCGGGCAAATCCAGTCTCGGGAACGTCGATGATCAGGTTCCGGACCAGCACGTCACCCGTCTCGAGACGACCTACAGGCCTGGCGCTGAAGCCCGGCTCTACAAGATCCGTTGATCGCGGCATTCCACCATCGAGCAACACCGTCGTAACACGCTGCCTCCGCTGATCCAAGACCGCTATCTGATTTCTGCCCACAGGCCAGATTGCCGTTACTGCACCGACCTGCACCGGAACCCCATCTGATCCGCTGAGAATTCGAAGGAAATCACCACCAGGACCGAACATTTTAAGCCGCTGGTTGGAGCCGTCCGCGATGATGAGCTGTCCGCTCGGAAGCCGCAGGACCGCACCCACGCGAGAGAATGAAGCATCCGCAGAGTCTTGCGAGTAGGCGAGATCTACAACTAACGAACCCAGAGTCCGGGCTGGCAGACCTTCCAGGGACTCGGTTGAACTGATCGTCACGCCAGCGCTATCTGAGCGAACCGTATGGACTGAACTGCGTTCAGGGCCTTCGCTTACGCAGCCAGATGCTGTTGTGAACAATACCGCCAGCGTAGCTATTGAGTTCGCGGCGCACTGCCGGAACTGGCGCGTCGATCTGTTCATCGGACTAGTTATTCTCCTCAGCACCGGGTTTACCGCGGGTAACCTGTAGGAACCTATGAAACCTACCAGTGGCAGGGCCATCCGAGAAAGCGGGCTGCGTCACCCATCGTTGTTGCAATGGATGAGGTGCTCACGATTGACGACAGGAAGCCACGCAAGAAACAGGGATTGATGATCTATGGCAGAATCCTGCTGGTCGGCGTTCTCACGTTGGTTATCGTATTCTGAAGTCGGGTTTGTGGCCCGCATCCGGCAAACCTAGCTTGCCAGACTCCTGCGATGGCGTTCCTCGGACCGGATGACGGAATGAGCCTGATTCACGAACTAGAGTTGCTCCAGCAAGAACATGGTCATCTCACCGATGTCTTGCTGAGGGAGTTGGCCCATTCTCAGGCGACGCCGCTGTATCGCATCCAGGAGCTCGTTTCTTTCTACCCTCACTTCAGAACGACACCCCCCGCAGCAGTTACGGTGAGTGTCTGCCGAGACATGTCCTGCCACCTGGCTCAGGCCGATGGCCTCGCAGCAAAGCTGGCCGCTGGACTTCGGGACGCGGACGTTGAAGTTGAGGAAGTCTCCTGCCTCGGTTGCTGTGAACTGGCGCCGGCCGTGCGCGTAAATGGCATCCCGACACGCGGAGATGACGCCGAGGCACTGACTGCGAGCCTGAACAGTGGTGGGCCAGACGGTACCTATGCACCACGTCGCGAGTGGGCCTGTGATCCCTACGAAGGCGACCCCGAAAGCGGATATGAGTGCTTCCGACAGACTCTGGCCCAGATAGACGGTTCGGGAGCCATCGACACTCTGATTGGTGAGCTGAAAGCATCCGGTCTTCGTGGGATGGGCGGCGCGGGTTTTCCCACCGGTTTGAAGTGGGAACTTGTGAGGAAAGAATCAGCGAAACCGAAGTACGTTGTATGCAATGCAGACGAGAGTGAACCGGGCACTTTCAAGGACCGCGTTATTCTCGAGCAACTACCCTATCTGGTCCTGGAAGGCATGCTTGTCGCCGGCCTGTCGATCGGCGCGGAAAAGGGAATCATTTACCTGCGCCACGAATACCAGGCAGCACGTCGCGCTCTCGAAGCGGAAATCTTCCGGGCACGCGAACTGGGTTGGTTAGGGGAAGACATCCTGGGATCGGGATTTTCCTTCGACATCGAACTGTTCATCTCGCCGGGCGGCTACATCTTGGGCGAAGAAACGGCCCTTCTCGAAGCACTTGAAGACCGGCGTGGCGAACCGCGCAACAAACCCCCGTTCCCGGGCCAGAAGGGCCTTCACGGGCTTCCCACACTCATGAACAACGTGGAGACCTTCGCCTATGTACCTGTAATCGGTCTCCGTGGTGCGAAGTGGTGGCAGGAGCAAGGGAAAGGTGACAGCTCGGGCCTGAAGTTCATCTCTGTTTCCGGACATGTGGAGCGTCCAGGCGTGTACGAGATTCCTTTGGGTACGACGATCGGCGAGCTGATCGAGCTTGCCGGTGGGGTCAGTGAAGGCCGTACGCTGAAGGGCTTCGCGCCCGGAGGCGCGTCATCCAACTTCCTGCCTGCGTCGCAAGTCGACACAGAGATCAATTTCGAAACCCTGGCCGAGGCGGGCAGCATGATGGGTTCCGGGGCACTGGTCGTGTTCGCCGAGGGCACACCCATGCTTCCACTAGCCGCTAATGTCGTTCGATTCTTTCGTAATGAATCTTGCGGCAAATGCGTCCCGTGTCGCGACGGAACCGAGAAGGCAGTAGCGATGCTGGATTCAGCGATCCCTGGGGGCGAGGAAATCGACTGGGAGACAATGCGTAAGTTGGAGATGCTACTTGTTGAAACTTCAATCTGCGGTCTCGGTTACGTAGCGCTGAACCCGCTGATGTCTGCAGCGAAGTACTGGCCAGAAGAGGTGCCTGGCGCTGACCCTGGAGGTAGCTGATGTCAAGAATGATCGTCACGGTATTCGGCATAGTCGTTGCTTGTCTGGGCCTGGCCATAGTCGCTGCACCGACAACGCTCGTAGAAGGAGCCAAGCTTGTCTTGAGCCCTACAGGGGTCGCGCTTGCCGGGGGTGGCCGCATCGCAATTGGAGTCATTCTGTGGCTGGCTTCGGACAAATCGCGAACGCCGAGCACGTTCAAGGTCATTGGTGTCCTCGCCGTGCTTGGCGGGATTACCGTCTGGATCATTGGCGTACCCGGACTGACTTCGCTCGTCGAATGGGGAGCCTCAAGGGCCGCGTTCATGCGAGGCGCGGGCGTCGTTGCGGCTTGTCTGGGTGCCTTCCTGGCCTGGTCGGCCATGCCGCCGAAGGGTGCTGAATGAGCGAAACCGTCGTGACGACGATTGCGCTGACGATCGACGGCCAGACCGTCGAAGTCGAGTCTGGCACGACGATTTGGGACGCTGCTCATAAGGCGGGCATCGAGATCCCGGTCCTGTGTCACGATCCGAGACTTCCGCCGGTTGGCGTATGCCGCGTCTGCCTCGTCGACGTGGGCGAGAAGCGCCTGACCGCCTCCTGCACGCGGGAAGCCGAAGACGGCATGGAGGTCACGACCCACAACGGGAAGATCGACGGCTGCCGGAAGGGGCTCGTCGAGCTCCTTCTTTCAGACTACCCCATGGACGCCGGTGATTCCGGGACCAAGACGACCGGCGACGAGCTGAGAGCTCTCGCCGATCAGTACGGGGTCGCATGGCCGAACGGCGGATCAAACGGAGCAGAGCGGACGAACCCCGTTTCGGGCATCCCGGCGGGCAACGGCCGACCCATAGACGAGTCGTCACCGGTCATCCGTGTGAATCACCAGGCCTGCATCCTGTGCGATCGCTGCATCCGGGCCTGCGACGATGTGCAGGTGAACGCCGTCATCGGTCGCACCGGAAAAGGCTACGAGACTCGCATCGGATTCGACCTCGATGACCCGATGGGGGCCAGCACCTGCGTGTCGTGCGGGGAGTGTGAGAAGGCCTGTCCGACGGGCGCCCTTACTCTTGTGGACCTGATCACCCGCGAGGCTGATCCAGCCGCGGAGCCGAAGACCGACCTCGAACGCATCGACTCCGTCTGCCCGTACTGCGGCGTGGGGTGCGCAATCTCCTACTTCGTGGACCGGGACCAGAACCGAATCGTTTACGCGGATGGCCGGGACAGTGTCGTCAACGACCAGCGCTTGTGCGTGAAAGGACGCTATGGTTTCGACTATCCGTCCCACCCACAACGCCTTACGAAACCGCTGATCCGCATTGATTCAGCCTACCCGAAGGGGCCTTTATCCCCCGAGACAGCTGAATCAGACGCCCGGAAGCGCCGAAAGCCGGGCGGACTGGTGAATTACGACGACGTGATGCCGCACTTCCGTGAGGCGACGTGGGAGGAGGCCCTGGAGTTGGCCGGAAGGCGCCTGCGAGAGATCAAGCAACAGCACGGTTCTTCGACATTGGCCGGCTTTGGAAGTGCGAAGTGCAGCAACGAAGAGGCATACCTGTTCCAGAAGCTGGTCCGGGCCGGTTTCGGAACCAACAACGTCGACCACTGCACGCGGCTTTGCCACGCATCTTCGGTGGCTGCGCTGATGGAGACGATCGGCTCCGGCGCCGTCACAAACGTATTCGCAGACGTGAAAAACGCCGATGTTGCGCTGATCACCGGCTCCAACACGACAGCCAATCACCCGGTCGCCGCCAGTTTCATCAAGCAGGCGGTCAGATCCGGCCGCACCAAGCTCATCGTGGTCGAGCCGCGTCGGATCGAAATGGCTGATCACGCCGAGGTGTTCCTTCAGATTCGGCCGGGAACGGACGTGGCCTTGTACAACGCCTGGATGCACGTCCTGATCGAAGAGGGCCTGATCGACCATGCGTTCATCGAACACCGTACGGAAGGCTTCGAGGAACTCAAGAGTGTGGTGAAAGACTACTCGCCAGAGTCCGTGGCTGACATGTGCGGTGTCGAGGCCTCCGAGATTCGGCGTGCGGCCCGGCTGTTCGGCGGAGCAGATGCAGCAATCGTGTTCTGGGGCATGGGGATCTCTCAGCACACCCACGGCACTGACAATGCTCGCTGCTTGATTTCATTGATGTTGATGACCGGCAACGTCGGCCGGCCGGGCACGGGGCTCCATCCGCTGCGTGGGCAGAATAACGTGCAGGGCGCATCCGACATGGGCCTGATCCCGATCGTTTATCCGGCCTACCAGTCGGTAACCGACCCGGAAATTCGCGCCAAGTTCGAGGGCGCCTGGGGCACGGCGCTGGATCCAGACGCCGGGCTCACCGTAGTCGAGATCATGCATGCTGCCTTAAAGGGTGAGATCAAGGGCATGTACATGATGGGAGAGAACCCATTCATCTCAGATCCAAATACGAATGTGGTCCGAGAGGCACTAGCCAGCCTCGATTTTCTGGTCGTGCAGGACATTTTCCTCACGGAGACCGCGGAGTTTGCCGATGTCATCCTGCCAGCGACGACCTTCATGGAAAAAACGGGCACGGTCACGAATACGGACCGTCGCGTGCAGATCGGTCGACAGGCCCTGGATCCGCCCGGAGAGGCACGTGCTGATTGGGAGATCACCTGTCAGCTCGCAACCGCATTCGGGTTCCCGATGTCTTACGAGTCTCCGGACGAAGTATTCGCGGAAATCACATCGCTTGCACCGTCTTACCAGGGTCTCACGTACGAAAACCTCGGCCTCGGCGGAAAGCTGTGGCCCTGCCCCGACCCCGAATCGGGCGACGGCATTCAGGTACTAATGAGCGATACATTCCCGACAGCCAACGGTTTGGGGAAGTTTGTGCCGCGCCCGTTCCTGCCGGCAAAGGAACTGCCTGACGACGTATACCCGTTCATCCTCAACACGGGGCGGATACTCGAACACTGGCATACGGGCACGATGACGCGGCGCAGCCGTGTGCTTCACGCCCTCCGGCCAAAGCCGATGGTTGAAGTTCACCCCGACGACCTGGAATCGCTTGGCATAGCAGATGGAGAACGAGTGGTTCTCGAGTCTCGACGCGGTACAATCGCGCTCGCGGCAGAGGCCTCCCGTCGAGTGACTCCCGGTACCGTATTCGTACCGTTTCACTTCCGTGAGGCGGCGGCCAACGTGTTGACCATCGACGCCCTCGATCCGCACGGAAAGATCCCGGAATTCAAGTTCTGCGCAGTGAAGATTCAGGCGGAGTAACCAACGGCGGATCCGGTCATTTGTGCAGCAGGGGACCGGAGCAGTGAACCTGTTGCCATTCAAGCCATTACCGGTCTTTTATTCTACAACTTGACCTTCCATCTCCACTCTCCATAAAGTAATCACAGCTTGGGTGCTGCGGGTCATCCAGGCCAGGGACCATCTTCCCTTCTCGTGTCGCACTCAAGAGCCCCGATGAAATTTCTGGCGGTCGTTATGGCCTGCCTTACTGTGCCCTGCATTGTAGAGGGGCACGTCCTTCTTGCCTGGAGGTTTTGTATGTTCAGGAAGTTACTCAGTCTGGTTGTTCTTGCCGTGTTTGCCCTTCCGTTGACGGCAGTCGCGCAGGAAGAAGAGGCCGAAGCTGAAGGCCTGCCAAACTACACACTCGTGATCAGTTCGTGGGCATGTGACATCAGCCACCTGGGCGAAGTTGCAGAGCAGTACAGGGACACCGTACTTCCTGTCTACACCGAGATGGTCGAAGAAGGACTCGTCCTCAACTGGGGAACGTATTTCCACGATTGGGCCGACGAGTGGAACTTCAACATCTACACGGTAACAACGGATAAGGAAGCGTTCTTTGCCGCCGTGACAGAGGCTGGGAGCCGAATCAACGCCAACACAGAAGATGACGCCCCCAACGCACTGTTGGACTACTGCAAGTCACATAAGGACGGCATCTACGTGCTGGGACCGAGGACACAGTAAGCAGTTTATGGTGACTGGCTAATCGCGATTAAGGGGCGGGCATGAAGTCCGCCCCTTTCTGCATCTACAACCGTCCTAAACCGTATACCTCTCGACGAGTCCTTCCGAGATACGTTCCGCGTTGGCCAAGATCGTGAGGCTAGTGTTGACGGCAAGAGAGCCCGGGACTGCCGCACCCCCCGTGACATAAAGACCGGGATACCCGAAGGCTTCTCCATCGGCATTCACAACGCCTCGTTCAGGCGAATCGGCCATCCTGCAGGACCCCACCTGGTGCGCCGTCGAAAAGAACAGATCCTCGTGCGGCGATCCTTTGCCGTCGACGAACTCTGCGTCAATCAGGCGGCAACCGTTGTCGGTGAGGATCGAGTGCATGAGTTTTTTTGTACGTTTGTAGTAGGTGCGAATTTCGTCCGTGAGTTCCAGTTTCGGCCGCAGCTTGTCTCCTTGCAGTTCAATGACGGCGGAGGAAGGCGTGAGACCGAGAGCAAGCAGGGCGATCGCTCGGCGACGGAAGCTCTGCATCAACTCCACGTTGTCGGGACCCCAATGCAACGGAGTCCGCCCATCGCCATCCAACCTGAGCCGCGCAGACGCGACTGCCATGAGCGGCATCACTTTGACGGCCGAGACGCTAATTCCATGCGAATGGAGGAACTCATAGCTGATCATTCCGGGATGGGTAGTGCCACTGAACATGTCCCCATCCGGAAGGTCCTCGCCCAGAAGACCAACGACTTTGACACTTCCGTTGAACGCAATGTTGCGCCCCACCTGGTCGCTGAGTTCCGGCAGGTGGTCTCGAGACCTGAGTAGTAGACCAGCCGTGCCGACCGTGCCGGCCGCCAGAATCAGCAATTTGGCCTTGAACAACGCCTCTGATCCATCAGTTCGGCGGCACAACACCTCGTAGCGGTGCGGAATGCTGGACATTCCTGACGCAGCGCTAGTCTCGTTCGGATCGCCCAGTGATCTGATGGACCGTGCTTCTATTCCGGTGAGCACGGTAGCACCCGCCTCCTGGGCTTCCTTCAGATAATTCACATGGAGAGTTTGCTTCGCGCCGTAGATGCAGCCCGTAACGCAGTAGCCGCTTCCCAGACAGTTCTGGACCGCGTATCGGCACCGTTCGCAGGAATAGCCGAGCCGTTTCATCATCAGCGAGAATACAAGGCCGGTTTTTGGCATCCGCGCCAAATCCAATTGGTCGACTTTCAGCATCGCTTCCGCAACGTCGTAATGTGGATCCAACGCAGCGCGATCGACGCCCACTGGCCAGACAGGATGCCCGGAAACATCGGTCTGCTCGAACGCGATGGTGGGAGCCCGAAGAGATACCATTTCGTAGAAGCCGGAGCCCCCACCGAGGGCCTGAGCATAGGTAAAGTTGATATTGTCGCCTGATAACCCGGTCAGGTACTGCTGAAGATATTTGGGATCCTGGGTCTGCTTGAAATCCCCAGGGACTTCGAGATGAGGACCTTTTTCCAGCACCGTGACCCTGAGACCGGCCTGGCTCAAGCGAAGCGCCGGGGCAGCGGCCCCGAAGCCGCTTCCAATGATCAATACATCCGATTCGATCGCGCTCATCTGTCCTCCATCGCCGGTCACGAGTAGTTACCGCTGCTCGTGAGGCTGCTGGCAAGATAACGTTCCGCAGCTGGATATGTCTGGTCAGCGAGATCGATGAATCCCTTACCTGGAAAATCGATGAGTTCGCAGCCGCCACTGGCGTCGTAGATTCCGGCATAGCAGGAAATTTGAGTAAGGAAGATCGCGCCCTCGTACAACTGTCTTGTGACGCTCTGAGAAGAGATCGCGTTCTGAATGACCTGGGTCCGTTGCTCGGCGTTGAGCCAGCTGAACATTTTCATGTTGAACATCCGATCCGAGCGCTGGCACAGGTCGGCAATCAAGGCGCCACGGAAGCGAGCGAGCGGATAGTAATCGTCTTCAAACACACGAATCAGGTTCGGATCTGACACCGGTGCACCAGGAATAACCGTGGCAACAAAAGCCTGAAGAACCTCGTCGCCGATCAGCGGATCGTTATCGTATCTGGGGGCGTGGATGCCCAGCCCGATTTTGAGCGGTGTGCAACCAGCTGCGAGCCCAACCGAGAGGCCTGTCCCCAACACGGCCAATCGCCGGATTACTTCTCGGCGCGAAACACCTGCTGCTGCTTGACGTGTCTGGATCGATTCCATCGGGTCCTCCTGGCTCCGCGACTTCTCGCGCGGTCAGAGGTACCGTCGGTAGAACCGGTCAAGCGCCGGTAAAGTGGTTGTTGGGATCTGGCTGTCGGTAGAGCGGGTGCAGGGTCAGTAGCGGTGGGTCTGTAAGCACTGAGGGGGCCGGCTGTGAGCCGGCCCCCTGGACCTCGGAATCGAATCGGTTAGAACATCGGGACCGTTCTAGCTGCCCTTTACTTCGATCCGTCGTGCCCTGGCTTCTGCACCTTTCGGTAGTTTGATGTTCAGCACTCCATTCGCGAATTCGGCTTTCACCGCTTTCGGGTCAATCGTATGTGGTACAGTGAAGCTGCGATTGAACCGGCCCCAGGAACGTTCGCGCACATGGTACGTGCCTTTTTCCTCATCCATCTCTTCTTCACGAGTTCCCGAGACGAGGAGAATTCCTTGCTCGAGGTTCACATCGATGTCGGCCAAGTCGTAGCCTGGCAGGTTCATTTCGAGCGTGAATCCGTCTTCCGTCTCGTAGAGATCGGCTGCTGGGCCGCTCGTGGCGAATCCCATGGTTGGGCGGTTCGCGATCTCGTCGAACAGGCGATCCACGTCCCACCGAAACTCGGGGATCGATCGAAGGTTGAGTGCGTTTCTGCGAATCGTCGGTAGCATGATGTCGTCTCCTTTGCCCGATCACTCGCGCGGAGCAAGTGGCCGGGCGTTTATCTATTTCATATGTGGACCTGGGCTCCGGGCCCGGTCCAAGCCCACCGGAGAAGACCTGCAAGAGGGATGCCTGCGTGAAGTCGTCACATCCTGCCAAGTTAGCATACCACAAATACTTACAGGCGTCACTTTGACAGGCTGACTGTCGAAATGACGGTGTTTCAGGTGGTTGCTGATCTAGACCGACGGCCCGGTCCGAAGTAACGTGCCGACCACGGCCCCGTAGCTCAGCAGGATAGAGCGCGGGATTCCTAATCCCGAGGCCGCTGGTTCGAGTCCAGCCGGGGTCATTGTTTCCCACCGAATCAACTAGCCCTATCACACAATTCATACCAGATTGTCGGTTGTCGAAGGACCAGCCCGACTCGCGTGTAAACGGAATGAACAGTTCGCTCGACACCAACTCTTAGCGATATGGATTTTGATATGTCTAGATTCAGCCTGGCGGTCTGCGCACTGGCTGCCGTATTGAGCGCCTGCGGCGGCGACTCAACCGCATCAAACAACGAATGGGCCGGCAGCATGACGGACAGTGCCGGTGTTACGATCGTCAGTAATCCCACTTCTCCGACCTGGTCGTCCGACGAGGCCTGGACCCTGGAGGAGGTTTTGCTGATTGGCGAAGCTGCCGGAGATGCCGATTATCAGTTTGGACAGATTGCCGGCCTTGGCGTCACGTCGGATGGAAGCATTTTCGTGCTGATGGCGTCTACCAGCGTTCAATCGGCCGACCGGGAAGCGGTCCGGGTGAATTCGGACCTGCGGCAAACGCGCTTTTGGTAGGCCGTGGTGACACCGTGATCGTTCCGGATCTGGCGAACCAGCGCATCAACATCATTCCGATCGACGGTGAGCCCTCAAGTTTCGCGATTCAGATGGAGCAGGGCATCCCGATGCGCTTCGACCTGCTGGAGTCGGGAGACATCGTCGCACAACGCCGGGCCCTCAACCTTCCGAATCAAGATGCTGTGGCAAATGACTTGATCGCGACACAGGCCTACGACGGAACGATTCTCGACACACTGCTGACTCCGAAACGCGGAGATTCGTTCACCTTTACCAGTGATCGCCCGCAATTTCGGATTTTCGCCCCCGAACCGGTATGGACGGTATTGGGCGGCAATCGGCTGGCCTTCGCCACGAACAATGCGTATCGGATCGAGGTGTTCGGAGCCGACGGAATACTAGAGCGAATCGTTACCCGGGCTCACGAGCTGAGGCCGGTTACCGAAGCCCACAAGCGGACCTTGGACCGTCTTATTCGCGCGCAGTTTGAGACGGCCGGGGTGCCACCGACTCAGCTTGATTTGCTGATGGACGGAGTCTCATACGAAGATACCTGGCCTGCGTTCACTCAGTTGAGAGCCGGCCCTGACGGCACGTTGTGGGTGCAGCGTGTGCGTTACCTGGGCGACCTCACCGACGAGGAGCTTGAGTCCTTCAACCCAACGCTCGACCAGGGGTCGGCAACGTGGGACGTGTATGATTCCGAAGGCAGGTATCTCGGTGCGATCGAGCTGCCGGACCGGTTTACTCCGTTTACTGTCGTGGGTAACCGGCTGTACGGTGTGCACCGCGACGAGTTCGATGTTCAGTACGTAGTGGTCCTGCGAATTAACGGCGTGTAAAACAGCCGGCATCGTGACGATTCGGTGACTCAGGTCGTCTTGCATTCGAAACCGTGACGATTGTGCTCACGGCGAGCAAGGAGTGGGGATGATGAGGACTTCACGAGACAGACCTCGACGAAGCGTCGTCGGTCGCATCGCACTGATCGCGACTTTGGCGATGATGGGTTCGGCGATGACGACGCCCGCTCATGCACAAAGTCGGTCACGATCGAACGCCAGAAGCAGCCAGACTGCGAAACGGAGTGGGGCGCTCCTGCAGTCCATGCGTCAGCGAGCAGCCCGGACGCGGTCAGCATCCAGGCAATCGGCTCCGCGCAGACCGGCACGGTCGGCAGACCGCGGCCAGACTCGCAGTCGAAATGATCGTGGCGATCGCAGCCGGTCCAGGAGTGAACGATCGCGGAATCGCACTCCCTCCAGAGGTCGAGCTACACCGCGAACCCGTACGCCTGATCGCGGGCGAACCACATCGAGAGATCGACGGGATCGCGACAGGGTCACAAGTACTCGCAGGAGTAGCGATCGTGGACGTACGACTCGCCGTACATCACGCAGGCCGGACTACAGGCGTTCGCGCCGCTACCGGAGTCCGCGCATCGGCTTCACGATTAACGTGCTGCCCAGGCGGTACTCGAGTCTCCACGTAGGTGGCATCCACTTCTATTACAACAGTGGCACCTATTATCGCCGGTACGGAAGTTCGTATCGCGTCGTGCTGGCGCCGTATGGTGCCAGGGTCCGCTACCTTCCGTATGGGTACGAGACGATCTGGGTACAAGGACGGCGAGTGTATTACTCCGATGGCGTGTTCTATCGGTACGATCCGTGGTTCGGTTACGAGGTCATCCAGGTGCCATACGGAGTCGAAGTTGCGTACCTGCCCGATGATTATGATGAGGTCTGGTACGAGGACGAGATGTACTACCACTCGCGTGGAGTCCACTACCGTCCCGTGGTTCGGTCCGGAGTGACGTTCTTCCTGACCATAGACCTCTAACGCAAGAGATCATCCGGACACGATCCGGGTGAGGTTCCACGACCTGAACGGGGGCGTCAACCTGGCGCCCCCGTTTTCTTGTACCCGAATCTCTAATGGCCGACCAGTCGTAGATTTTAAGTATGAACACGTTGCTTGCTATTGGGGCTGTGGCTGTGATGGCCGGCTCACTGCTCTTGATTCCGTTGGGTATCCCTGGTCTGTGGATCATGGTCGGGATTCTGTCCGTCGGACTGATTGCCAGCGAGATATCGCTTGGTATCTACGGTCTTCTGGTTGGCCTGGTGATCGTCGCAGAAGTTGCTGAATGGGCTGCCGTTGAGCGACTCGGACGGCTATTTGGTGGCACGAGTCGCACCTTCTGGGGTGCGCTGGCGGGCGGGACGATCGGGGCGATTGTGGGAACGCCGATACCCATCGCAGGTTCTGTTGTGGGTGCATTCGCAGGCACCTTGATTGGCGCGATCGTAGCGACCTGGTTGCAATCGCGCAGTCTCGGAGGGGCGGTCCGTGCGGGTTGGGGAGCACTACTGGGTCGAGCGGTAGCCGTAGCCCTCAAGATATTCGTCGGAATCGCAATCCTGATTATCGGGGGCGGAGCCTGGCTACTCGGCTAGGTCACTCAGGTGCATATACCGCTCGATGTACCACTCGCCATCGGATTCTCGCCTCCAGCTGATCAAGTATTTTCCGCTGTGCTCACTCCGTCTCCCATCGAACCGGGACGTGTGGAATGATTTGAACACCCCTCGTTCGAGCGCCCAGTTGCCGGCCAGACGCAACTGCGGATTCACTACGGAGAACTCGTACTCGTAGAGTTCGAAGAATGGCGCCATCCAATCGCGGACCTGTGCGCGTCCGGACAGTGCGGCCATGTCCGGCGGGAACCACACGGCATCCTCGGTCAACAACTGCACGCAACCACCTGCATCTCCACCCGTCGTCAGATCGACCCAACGCTGCCTGCGCTGATCGATCGCCACCCGATCACTGGCCATTCCTTCCCTTCCAGTTAAGTAAGACCTTAGCTGATGAGGGTTTGCTCAGAACAAACCTGATGCTCAAAGCTAATACAGGAGGGAGAAAGGGTACAGGGTCGTTTCGGTCAACGCGCGATCACGATTCACGGCTTACGCCAGTTTCTCAACAGGCTTCTAATCCTCCGATTTCATAAGAATCTCACCAAACGCGAGGTCCTCGGCGGCCAGCACGAATGCCGTGCTCGGCAGGCCCTTAACGCCAGCCTGGATGCTCTTGTAGTAGGCCTCCCACTCGTCATCCGGATCGCGCATGCCGATGAACACGAAATCGGCTCCCCGGGACGATTCTCGGAATATTTCCAGAAACGGCCGCTCCCCACCAACGATTGCCTCGCTTTTCGCGTCCGTTCGGAGTCCC
>JBDHMQ010000026.1:0-19275 GCA_039656095.1 Gemmatimonadota bacterium
CCGGTAAGCTTCGCCTCGGCCGGCCAGATGCGCTCCTCAAGCCATGGCTTCAACGGCATGTCATCCCCATAACCGCGAAACAATGTCATCGCGGAATGTGTGTGCGCGTTGACCAGGCCTGGCATCGCAAGCCGGTCGGTCCCGTCGATGACTCGATCCGCATCCTCGTCCGGAGCATCGGAACCCAGGTGAACGATGCGGTTACCGGTGATGCCCAGGTGTCCGAATGAACCATCGAGAAACATTACGTCGCGTATCAATAAGTCCATCGTTCTTTTCGCTTGCAGGATTGATTCGTGAAGGGCGTGAGTTATGTCACGCCGAATCGTACCGATGAACGCCGCAGGGTGAAAGACTGTTTGAGAGTTGACGAACTGGAGCGTCTATCATGAGGAGGGGCGGATGAGGGGGAAGTGGAGTCTTGCAACGGGCCTCGTATTGTGTTCTTTGGGTTTCGCAGGTACCGGCAAAGCGCAGGTTCCCGGTGTCGGTGGTACGCTGGTAGTCGTTAACAAAGGCGCCAGTACAGCCAGCATCATCGACGTAACTAGCGGCCGGACTCTGGCCACGTTGTCCACCGAAAACGGTCCGCATGAAGTCGCGATGTCGAGCGACGGACGGTTGGCCGTCGTTACGAACTACGAATCCAGTACACCCTCGCTCACAGTGATCGATGTCGCTGGTCTGACCGTGCAGAAGGTGATCTCACTTGGCAGACACGGACGACCCCACGGGATCGCGTTTCTGCCGGGCGACGGCATCGTGGCCGTGACCACCGAGCAATCCGGGCACGTTCTGCTGGTAGACATCACAGACGGCTCGATCCAGCAGGAGTTGCCAACGAACGGGCGAGTTTCCCATATGCTCGCCATCCCCTCAAGTGCGACACACATCTTCACGACGGATATTCGTGACGGCACGGTCACTGAGATCACGCTGTCCGAAGGCGGTCCGACCCGGAAGTTCGAAGTACCATCGGCGCCCGAAGCGATCGGCGTTCGACCGGACGGATCGGAAGTATGGGTCGGCAGCAACAACACGGGGCTGATCAGCGTCATCGATCTGGCGACCGGTGACGTTGAGACGGCGCAGGTGGGCTTCAGCTTTCCCTATCGCGTGATGTTCAGCCCCGATGGCCGGACGGCGATCATTCCCGATCTCAATTCCGGAGAAGTCCGATTCGTCGACGCGGATTCCCGTGATGAACTCGGCGCCCTGAGATTCCCGGGTGCCGGTCCGGAGGGTGTAACCTTTACGGCGGACGGATCAACAGCCTTCCTGGCGCTCAGCGACAAGGACCAGATAGTCGTCATCGACGTGGCAGCGCGGCGTGTGCTTGGCAGGCTCGCTTCGGTGGGACGGCCCGATGGTGTGGCACATTCGGCGCTGACGCTGACCGACTGACGTACAGCTATCGTCTCACGGCCCGACCATGACCACAAACATGCCGTGAGGGCCCTGGTAGGCGACGAAGGGAATCCACGGATGCTCCTGTCGTGCTGCCCAGTCTGTCGCGACGTCGTCATTTGATACGTTTGGCGCATAGAACATGATGTGCGGCGGAAACGACCCATACTGGCCATTCGAGGGATTATACGTGCGAATTCCATCCGACAGCATATAGGCGATTCCCGGCCGTTGCGGAGCTGTCCAACGACCGGTCTCAAATCCTTGCTTTACGCTGTCTTGAATTGCTGCCAATGCCACGCCCTGCACCATCAGCTCGCTCATGAACAGCACTTTGGGAAGAATCGTGCGCGTCCCCTCGGAATCGTAGCAGATCGGCTTGCGATTTCTTGGATGGTCCCGGTTCACGACACAGTTGTACCCGTTCGTCCCAACCTGCGGAATTGAGAAGCCGTCCGGCCCGAGAACATGCACCGTTGCCTCCGCACGCAAATGTTCGGGGGCGGCACTCAGGGCCAGCGCGAGCTCATCGTCGGCTGACAGGAAGTCGATGGTCTCCGATTCGGAGATATCCTGTGCGAAGCCAAGGTTGGGAGTAAGCGAAGCAGACAGGAGAACCAAGGTTGCTACTGATAACGAGCGACTCGACACCTCCATCACCACCTCCCATGGGATGTACTTCCTGCTACGGCCCTCATCCCCCCAAAGAGCCACTCATCGGACCTAACACTTCGCTGGATCGAAAGTTCGCGTCACGGTCGTTAGAGTTGGGTGAACTCTTGAGCGGATTATCTATCGGCCTCGGCCTGGCAAACCGGGTTGGTGCGGGTGTAATAGCGTTCCAGTTTTTGAACTATGGTCTCCTGGGCGGACCGGCAGGGATGCTTTCGCATGGGATCATGACTGCTCTTGTAGCGATCCCTGTCATTTTTCACTCGTCTCGCCAATTCGGAATCGACAAATGGCTCTTCGCCCGATGGCCCCACGCCAGGATCTGGTAGGTGGTACGATTCGACCTGATTCGCGAGAGCTGCTACCTATGGCTCAAGTACCAGACATACGCGGCAACCCGCTCTATCTCCGACTCTGTAATCGCAGAACCTCCTTTAGGCGGCATCGGAATCCCTCGCGATGACTCGTCCTCAGAAACGCCGTTGGCAATCGTTCGACCAATAGCCAGGTAGCTCCCCTTAGCGTCGAGCCAGACGTCGTCCGTCAGATCAGGGCCGACGAGCCCTGTCGCATCCTCGCCATGGCAGGTGAAGCAGTTTCCGGGCCCCGTAAACACTTCCTTACCCCGCTCCACGATTCCAGCCGAGACGCCAGTAGGCAAATGGTCTGCGTCCGGATGACTGGTCGTCCAGACATAGGCGGCCACGGCGTGGACATCGGCGTCGTTAACCGTCAGAGATCCGCCCCGAGCCGGCATTGCGGTACCTGTGGCCGATCGGTCCGCCTGCACACCATTCGCAACGACCTGCAGGATCGACAGGTAGGTACCCTTCGCCTGTAGCCAGTCGCTGTCGGTCAGGTCCGGTCCGATCAAACCCTGTCCTTCATCGCCATGGCAACTCGTGCACAGTCCGGGACCTTCAAAGATCATCCTTCCCTCCCTGACCATGTCCATAGAAATACCGGGCGGAAGCGAATCTGGCTCGGAAATCACGACCTGGGTTTGACCGAGGGCGGGAGAGAGGAGAAGAGGAATTCCCGCGAATAAGAGAGCCGGCCACCGGCTCTGAGTACCTAGCGTCGTCACAAAACCTCCTTGAATTGGTCGCTTGCGACATGAAAATCATAGGTTCCGCGCCGTTACGAATCAATTCAGAAGCGTCGGACGATGTCCATGGTCAGTCGTCCACTTGTAAAATTCGCGATCGAATTATCTCGATTTGAGTACTGGTACTGCGCGCGAGCCTCAAGACGTCCGACGCGCCATGTGACTCCGCCCGATGCCACCATGCTGCGTTCCCTAAAGCCATTTTCCCGATTCCATCGAACTGCAGCTACCGTGCTTCTCAGGTTTAACGTCCGGCTGACAGCCCACCGGGTCGTGATCCCTAGTGAAACCCTGGTGGTCGCATCATCGCGATCCCGTACCCGGCTACCACTCACATCGATTGATGGTTGAAGACCGTTCCACACGGGAAACAGAAACGATGCGCTGCCCTCTCTGAAATTGTAGGCAACATCCGAGGACCGCCTGTACCGCTCAAGGATATCAGCACGCAATCGACCGAATGGTAGGCCAATATTGGTCGAGAGTGATGTCGAATGCTGGCTGAAATCCCCGGACACCGGCACGCCGGTCCCTGAAAATTGTGTCGCACGCTCCGATCTGGTGTGTTGCAGTCTCACGCCGCGGCGGGAGACACCAATGTTGAACCGCGAGATAAACCCTTCCTCCTGCGAGTCAAATTGGACCGCAAACCGATACGTCACGGCAATCACGTCTCCAACCAGAATCCGCGAGCCCGGTGGAATATGTATTTCCGTCACCCCACCGAGAGGCAAGACCTCATAGTCGAGATCTTGCTCGTAGCGAAACGTTTCGTCTTGGTTTCGCACCTCGATACTGAGCGGATCGGAAAAACTCTGATTGAGGCGGATCGCTCGCGTTGGGATGATCTCGTGCTCCTCGCGAAGCACGGGTACAAATCCTCCGGTGCTTCCTTCGATGTCACGCAGCACGTAGCCAAGGAATGCGCCACCGAACACGCGTGTATCAGCCGGAAGACTGGTGCGGAAAGAACCATTCGTCCCGGCGCTCACATTGCGCTGGCGCCCACCCGCAAAGTTCGAGGTGTTGGCAGAGGCCCTCCCGCCGACGGAAAGGCCGGGAATCGGTCGGGTCGAAAACCTCCAGCCGAGAAGCTGGCTCGAGGCCCTTGATGAAGTGCCCACCGAAACGTTCTTCGAATAGGTCAACGTCGTCTGCGAGGATGAGGTATGCTGAATACGAACTTGCTCAGACCAGTTGCTGGTCTTTCTTGACACGGATCCGTAACGGTCACTGCGTCGCCATGTCGATCGCAGTTCGCTGCCCTTGCCCCACCTGAAGCGGTGGTTCACACTCGCATTTCGCGACTCGAGACTGCTCGATCGCAGGCGGTCCTCAGTGTTCGTCCAATCAATTGTAGCATCCAGCTTTCGGTTGTGGACGCCCATCTGGCCTCTAAACGTCCGTTCCGATCGCTCAGTTGGCACGAGGCTGGGCCCGACATTGGTCCTGCTGTCTCCGGACCTTGTGCTAATTCGCGCGGTAAACGGGAAGAGTCGGTTGGCGAAAGAAAGTCCCGCACCGACTCCCTTTGACCTGAAATCACCTCCTGTTCCGAATCCGCCCGACGTTCGTCCACTGGATCGGTCCAGGTGCAAGTCGAGTCGTACTGGTTTTGCGCCCATCAGGGTAACGTTGCTGGCAAAACCCAGCGTTCGAGAGTTCAGGCCTGTTGAAAGCCCTGTGGATTCTGACTGTTTGAAACGGGGGCGTATTTCGAAGTTGTATCGGAGAATCCCGGGATGCATGACTGACCCCGCGAACGGGAGCACCAACCACTCTTCAGTATTGGACTGCCGCGAGGTCGAATTGAACTTGCTGCCCGTCCGGCTACCATCGAACCGGAAGCCAAGACTGGTTCGGTTTGCGACGAGCCGGGGCAGGCCCTGTCCAGTTGCGGGTTCAGGTACGAGCGCGATTGCAACGACCAGCATCCAGAATGCAGAAAGAATGCGACCAATCGCTTTCGAATCTAGTCGTCTGCCTCCACCGGCAGATGACAGAGCTGGCACGAGTCGAAACTGACGGCAAATGCCGTGTTGCCGTCGTGGCAGGTCCCGCAATGCCTGCCCTCGTCGATGCTGGCCATTGTGATCTCGTTCGCGCCCAATCGTGGCTCGAACACTTTCATATGGCACACCCGGCATTGGAAACGAATACGATGAAGCCAATGCGGAAACACAGCGTTCGGCAGGCTCGCCGTAACAAAAATGCGTTCCGTAGCTTCCGGCGTTTCGGTCGAGTCCGTGGGAGCCGGTGCGACAGAGTCCGTGGGAGCCGGTGCGACAGAGTCCGCGGAGGCCGACTCGGCATTCGTTACTGGTGAATCGTCGGCCGACTCGGGACTTCGCATCGTACGTGGTATCGTTAGTGTCCCCAACAACAGCGGTTGAGCCCGGTCCGGGGGCTGCGGAAGGTCTCGGTGACAGCGTTCGCAAGCCGTAGCCGGTGGAAATGCAATCTTTCCATGGCACTCGCCGCAGAACTTGCCCTGCAGCACATCTGCCATCTTGATTTCTGTGCCCCGGTAGCGGAACAACCGCGCGTGGCACTGCTGGCAGTCTACCCACTCTGTGTGCGCGGAATGCGGAAAGAAGGCGTCGAACATCGGAGTGGGACCGGGAAAAAAGAAATCGAATCCGAACGCGAAGCGAGGAACCTCGGAGGGCAGATCGATTCCGGAAATAGTCGGACGTGGAGCAATGATCCCGCTTCTCAGAGCGGTAACCCAATCGATATTCCCGGCGTGATCGCGAGGCAGCAATTGCACCACGCTGTCTGGATCCAGGATATCTTCGATTGGCGGACGGATGGTATCCGAACTCAGAAACAACGCCCCTGGAGGACGAGCCTGTGGACCGGACGCAATAGAATCGGCCCGCGGTTTGGGTGGCGGCACATCCGCCACGACGGACAGCAGCTGTCGACTGCAGCTTGCTGCCGCCGCCGTGACGAGAACGAGCACCGAGGCCCGCAGGACATTTCTGTTCATTCCCACACATCTTCTGCCTGCCTAGCAAAAGAGGCAAGGCGCCACCATCGGTTTACTTGATGTGGCAGGACGTGCACAGGGCGCTGCCATCGTTGTCCATCCGCAGCAACGGCTCGTACGTATCGTTGTGTGGATTATGGCAGCTTGCGCACTGAACCCTGTTTCCGGCGAACAGTTTGAGGCCATCCAATTCGATGGCGGCCACAGAATTAAATGCCGGGTCCGCTGCCAGGTCGTAAACGATCGAGATCGGGTGGTCGTTACGCAAATCCGTCTCAAGGTTGGTGTCCCCCGCCGGCATCGTATTCGCGGCTGACGATCCAGGAATTGACTCTTGCAGCGCATTCGGCGCGTTCACGATCACATCGAGACCAATCGTCCCGTCATGGCACGACAGGCAGGCCAGCGACACGCCCGTCGGATCGGTGTCTATAAGCATGTCCAGCGTTGGACTCGAGTACATCTGATACGAGCCCGGATTGTAATTGCGATTCCACAGTGGTGCGTCTTCCTGGCCTCCATGAGGCGTGTGGCAGTACACGCAAATCTCGCCGTAGTCCACCAGGGCGTTGCCCGACGTTGGGTCATCGCCATCCGAGAGGACTGACAGATTGTGTTTGGTGTCCGCCACGTTGTCTGTTTGAGCGATGGCATCGGTATTTGTGACCAGCAACATTGCGCTGCAAGTGATGACGCTGGCGATTATTCTCTGCAGTCGTTTGACATTCATTGTCCTGCTCCTGTTTGGCCTCGTTGACCTTGTGAGGTTCGGGTGTACGGTTGTGGGCTACCAGTCATGCGCGGTGGATTCGCCCGGATCGCTACGGTGGCATGTGAAACACAGCGACTGCGAATTCGGGAGTCGCAGGAACGGCCGAAACTGCTGGGTATGAGGTTCATGGCAGGTCATGCACTGGACCTTGCCGTCGTACAAAACACGAGCCCGGCCGCTTCGATTTCCGCGGTAGAGCGGAAGTCCGGGTCGCGTGACGGGTCATAGACGAATGAAATCGGATGGTGCTTGCGAAGGTCCGTGTCCAGGTAGACACCTTCCCAATCGATACCACCGGGAGGGTCGCCGCCGCGATGGCAGTCCTCGCATTCTTCGATGGACGTCGAAGCGGCCCCGGGCCCGGAATACTTCGAAGGAAAATCGCGGACCTCGTCAAGTCCGATCGTACCATCATGACAGGACAGACAGGCCAGTGAGTTCCCGGTAGGCTGCGGATCGATGATCATGATCTCGGCCTCGAACATGCGAAACGGACCGGAAGGCGTGAACCGGTTCCACAGCGGGCGATCCGTATCGCCTGCGTGCGGTGCGTGGCAGTAGACGCACACAGATCCATAGTCCTCCACCAGGCCGGCCATTTCAGGATCCGTGACCACAGCGGGCACCATGAGATTGTGCGGTGTATCCTCTATCCGCACGCCGTCGGGCCACTGCGCATGCAGAAGGGCCGGACTGGCGAGAAGGACGACCGCCAACAGCCAGGAAAGTCCGAGACAGAGACATTTCCTCACTGGCCCCCACCGAGCTGAGCCGGAAGACCTGCATCCGTTTCTGGATCCTCGGCCGCTCCGGAAGCTTCCCTGGCCGAGTCACCCATGTACTGAAAGACCTGGATCCGGTCGTTATACCGGTCAGCCAGATAAATTCGGTCACTCCCGTCGATCGCGATCCCGGCGGGCATCCACACCTGACCATCAAGGTTGCCGAATTCTCCGAAGACGAGCAGCAACCTGCCATCGCCGTCGAACATCTGAACGTTGTTGAATGCGGCGTCCACCACGTACAGATGACCCTCGCTGTCCGTCGCCACACCCTTGGGCCGGGCAAACGAACCGGGGACGTCGCCGTGCTGCCCGATGCGCAGTAGATATTCCCCCGCCCGATCGAACGCCTGCACACGGAAGTTCATGCCATCGGAGACGTACAGCGTGCCATCCGGGGCCACGTCTACGAAGGCGGGAAAACGAAATTCCCCTTCTGAGGCACCACGATTGGGCACGAGATCACTGGGTTCGGATCCGGATTCAGTTTCACCGCCATGGTCGCCGCGGGACGAACTGCCGGAGGTCGCATTACTGGCCATGCGCAGGGCTTTGGCCTCGATATCTCCCTCGTCTTTGCCAATCCGACGAATCAGCGTTCCTTGCCGGTCGAATATGACGACCTGGTGAAGGTAGCTGTCGGCTACATAGACTCGCTCACCATCGGGAGACACCGCTACATCTACCGGATTCATCAACACGTTTCGACCACCGTACGCAGCGGCGAACTCCATGGCGCCGTCCGCCGTCGGCCGAAGGGCCACCACTCGACGCTGAACGGGATCGGCTACATACACCAGGCCTTCTGAGTCACCTGTCAGGCCCATCGGCTTGGAAAGCGAAGCCTGGCCCTCGGGATTCAGGACACGAACTTCATGCAGCACGGGGTCGAACAGAAGAATTGAACCAACCGACCCACTCGTTACATACATACGGCCGGCTTCATCGACGTACGCGTCGAACGGACGACGCGTAGCAAGAAGCTCGTCTTCGGTGCCGAGCAGTCCGTTGCGCAGGTTGGAGAAGAAACTGCTCTTCTTGCCCATGTCTCGATCGGAAGCCACCTGGCCCAGATAGGCAATGCGGGCAACTTCGGGAGCAGGTGGCCAGACCAGAACGGCCGCACCGGGATCCAGAAGCCCGGGGCTCACATTGCCCGCGCACCCGACCGTGATCGCGGCCAGAACCAGAATGATGTATCGGCTGATTTTCATTGGAATCTCCATGCCCTCGATGGCCAGGCGTATTGGACGCCGGCCCGGTTCCGTTATTCTCCTGCTACCGTCAGAACGGCCTTCATGCCAAGGAATTCGTGCGGCGTGCAGACATAGCTGTACTCCCCGGCTACGAAGCGTTCGTCGATAGTGATTTCATATGTGGCCCCTTCTTCCATCAGGTATAGACCGACGGTCTGATCGCCGAGGTCGACACCATCGGGCATTGAACGAAAGTCCACGTTGTGGGGTGTAGCTGAGGTGGCGACGAAGCTGACGATGTCGCCGGGATTTACCGTCAATTCGGCCGGCTCGAATTTGAATTCGGTGTCAGAGACGTCAACCATCTTGACCACGTGCGTCATGGGGCCGGCAGCAGGGTCTGCCACTTCGGCTGGTGTGGATCCCACCAGGAGCGCCATGGCGAAGGCGGCGATGACCGTGCCTCCTGAGAGTCGAAGCATGTTTCTATACCTGTTCTGGCCAATTGCTGGACCACTCATGTTCATTCGAGATCCCTCGCACCTAACCGGTACGGGGGTCGCGCGCGAACAGTTCTAGAGCATGATCGGGACCACGGTGTGCTCGAAATGTGACACCTTGCAACTGGTGTCTATGTAGAGTGTTACGTGGTCGACCAGGTGGCAGAACCGTGAGGTGGTGGGACCCGCAACGTCTCAGCTGAGCCGGGGGATGTCACAGCAGATTGTGGTATTGGCAGGCGGCTCTGGCTAGAAGGCCACGTCCAGGCGAAGCCACAAGCCGCCCGGTCGCGACAGATTCTGGACGTCGCCGGACTCGAATCGGGTGAACAGTTCCAATTCGGCGACCGCCCGGACGTTAGGACGGATCAATGCGATGATGCCTGGAACGACCCTGGTTTCGTTGCCACCGCCGGAGAAACCTGCGGCGAGAACGGAGTCCGGCAAGTCGACCTTGAGATTGTCAACTTTCACGGATCCAATCAACCACGGGTAGAAAAGGAATTCAGCCTTGCCGAGAAGGCTGGTGTAGCTCATCCCGCCGGAATCAAGTCCCCACGGGTCATCGTCGCTCCCAGCGACCCAACCAAAGCCGATATCCAGGCGACCCAGCAGCGCTCGCGCGTTTACGCCGAACGAGCGGTATCGATCATCCTCAGTCTCGTTCAGAGGCTCTGCCCCGAAATACCCAAACGTTTCCAGGGTGAGGCTATGTTCGAGTAATTGCCCCCCGCCTCCGAGCAGTGGACCGGCTCCGTCGTCATACCGTCCGTCGAGGCCAAGTCCACCGATCTTGTAGCGAAGCTTGTAGAACACATCCTTGACGTCATTGTTGTCTTCGTTCAGGCCCCCGGCCCCTTGGGCGATGCCTATGCCGTAATACAGACGCCCCCATCCCACGCCGTTTAGCTCGATTGCTGGCTGTGTACTGCCGAGATTGAACGAGTTCGTCGAACGCAGGGAATCCGCTGTCGCGGGCCGCCGCAGAATCACATCCGAGTAGCGAAAGTTTTGCCACGCGAATTTCACACGGCCAGCCCTGTCAATCTGACGATCAGTGAACGTGAACAGGTATAGGTTCTGTTGGCCAACACCCAGGTTCAGTGATGCGCCAGGCGCGTCGCCCGGCACTCCGCTGAGCTCGAACTGGACCTTGGCCTGCTTCACTTCGAGCCCGGATTCCCGTGTCCATTCGGTCTCGAGAAATGCGGCAATGCCGTCTCCGAAGTCCGCTGCCCCCAGCAGGTATATCTCGTCTGGAAACCGAAACGACGTGCGCCTCTTCCCGCCCGCATTTCGCACGGCAGTCACATCGTTGGTGATGCGAAGCGACAGCGGGACGCTTTCGGCAAGTTCCCCAGGCCAGATGGCCCTCGGCCAGAGCTCTTTCCACGGCTTGGCCCCGAGACTTACTGGATCGTCCTTTCGAAACAGTTTGTCATTGATCGGGAAGCGGTATCCATTCAAGCGGAATGCTTCGCCAAGTGGGTTCAACTTCGGCGCGGCGTAGTGACAGGTCGAGCAACTGGTTCGATATCTACGAGCGAAGGCTGGAATCGCGCTCGCCTCCAGGGCACCAGGGAAGCCCACAAGAAGCACGAATGCGACGACGGCTGTGAGGCGTGGTGCCATGCCTCAATCCTCTAGTTCGAGCGTGATGTTCAGCGGCCCCATTTCTGAATCTACTCGGACCTCCTGATCGACCTGCGACGAAAGGGGGTGCCATACGCGTAGCCGATAGGTGCCAGGCGGAACGTCGGGTATCGAGAATCGGCCGTCAGGATCGGTAACCGCACGGTATTTGGTGGGAACTGAAACGACATATGCCAGCATTTCGGGGTGCACGTTGCACAGAATCGTATGTACACCGAGATCCGGAAACGTGTGGAATCGCTTTTCTCCCCGTGAGTAGGTGCCAAGATCGAACGGATCTCCGGTGCCGATTACTTCACCAGGACTGAATATGTTGTGCTGGATGTCATCGTTGTTCAGAAATGCAACGGTCGTCCCCCGGCCAACGGCCAGGGTTCCCGGGAGAAACCTGAGGCCTCGTTGATCGAGGACCACGGTGTCAGCCGAGGCCGCAAACGCCGACGTGCCATGTTCCAGGTACACGACCGCTCCCGTTGCTGGCATCCCCTGGAACGAGATTCTTCCCTCGACGGTATCGACTACCTGAACGCCGGATTCTGACCACGACCCGAGCACGACCAGGAGTCCGAGCAACCAATTCCCAGTCATTCGGCCTCGGTTTCCGACGCAACGGGCGTCTGCTCAGCCAGCCAGCGATGAAAGGTCCGCCTGCTTACACCTGCCAGACTCGCAGCACGGGTCACATTCCCGTCCGTCTCCTTCAGTAGCTGCCGGCAGTAAGACGCGCGAAATGCCGCCAGGACTTCTTCTCTCGCCTCGCTGTATGTAAGGCTTGCCAGCTCGCTTACGTTGTCCGACAGGTCGCTCCAGGCTCGGACAGCCGACGGCAAATCGGCGACCGTTATCACACCTGCCGTATCGAGAACCACGAGACGGTGCGCCAGATTCCTCAGCTCGCGCACATTGCCCGGCCACGGATGTCGCTCCAGAATTCGCAAGGCGTCGGGCGCAACACCGAGCGGCGTAACCCCCTGCAATTCAGCGAACTCGGCAAGGAAAGTAGACAGAAGTAGTGGAATGTCTCCTTTTCTTTCCCGCAGCGGCGGAATCGAAAGTTCCACCACGTTCAGCCGATAATACAGATCTTTTCGAAAGTCACCGTTCGCTACTGACTCCGAGATGTCGATATTCGTGGCGGCGACCACTCGAATATCAATGGCCTCGAAATGGTTGGACCCGACCGGGCGGACTTGTCGCTCTTCGAGGGCGCGTAGAAATTTCGACTGCAGCGCTGGGCCGAGTTCCGTGACTTCATCCAGGAACACGGTTCCTCCGTGTGCCTCCAGTAGTAGACCTTTTTTGTGGGCGATGGCACCCGTAAAGGCCCCCTTCATGTGGCCGAATAACTCGCTCTCCAGCAGTGGTTCGGGAAGCGATGCGCAGTCGATCGGAATCAACGACTTACGGGACCGCGCACTCAGCGAGTGAACAGCCCGAGCGACCAGTTCCTTGCCTGTCCCGCTCTCGCCAGTAACCAACACGTCGGCTGTAGAATCCGCGACTCGCGCGATTTCGTCGAACAGACGATTCATCACCGGACTCACTCCGAGCATACCGTCGAGCGCGCTCGGCCTGGCTACATGGCGGCGCAGACGCCGATTCTCCATAGCCAGCCCACGAAAAGCGAGTCCTCGAGCCACGGCAACAGACAGCTGTTCGCTTGAGAACGGTTTGGCAATGTAGTCAAATGCTCCCTGGCGGATTGCCTGGACGGCGGACTCGACCGTAGCGAACCCAGTCATGATGATGACTGGCCGAGACGGATCACTCGACAGTGACTGCCCCAGAACGGCCATGCCGTCCATCCGAGGCATCCGCAAGTCAACCAACACGAGATCCGGATCCATCTCCACGCATACCGAAGCAAACTGCGTTGAGTCTTCGAGTGTCCTGCAGTCAAAGCCTTCGTGGGTAAGAAGCCGCGAGCAGTTTTGTAACATGGCAGGTTCGTCATCGACGATGAGAATTCTGGCTTTGCTCACGCTGCCTCCGAACTCATGCTGGGAAATGACAAGACGAAACAGCATCCCCCGGCTGCAGTGTTCTCGGCCTGAATACGTCCGTGATACCTTTCCACGATACTTCGACACAACGCCAGACCAAGGCCCAGACCCTGGCCTTTTGTCGTAAAGAACGGTTCAAATATCCGTTCGCGGATCTCGGGAGCGATGCCGGATCCCTGGTCCGTCACGGATGCCGCAACGGCAGCTCCAGCATGAGAGCTCCTTACCTCGACATGGATCGTTCCCCCCTCGTCCATCGCGTCACGGGCATTCAGCAGGAGGTTCATGAACACCGTCTCGATCCCTGGTTCGTTTGCCAGTATCAAAGGGACTCCCGACGATCCGGAAATTTCGACCGTGATGCCACGCGAAGCCATCGATCGATCCAGCATGTCGGCAACTCGCCTCACAGTTCCCTCAAGGTCAATCGGCACATCTGCCTCGTCATAGTCGCGAGCAAAGCGCAGCAGATCGTGCGTTACGGCCGCAAGCCGGGTCGTATGCGATTCAAGCACGCGGAGATCTTCGGAAAGATTCTCGAGCCCGTTGCCATCCTCAATCTCTTTCCGCATCAATTCAAGTCGGTTGCCGATAATGGCCAGCGGATTGTTGATCTCGTGAGCCAGACCGGCCGCCATGACACTGACGGCCGCAATTCGTTCGGACCTGCGCAGTTGAATGTCAAGCAATTCCTGAGCGCGTACATCCCGGAGGATCAGCGACATTCCGCCTCCGCGGCCATCTGTCGCGGGAATCAGGGTTTGTGTCAAACTAACTGGCACGCGGTCGCCCGTCTTCGTAATGCGTTCCGTGCGCAGATTGGACACGGCCCCAAACTTATCCAGGTCAGATCGGATCAGGTCGGCTTCCGCTCCGGACCGAAGCTCCTGGGGTACCAGTAGTTCCTGCATCGAGGCACCTTCAGCCTCTTCCATGGAAAAACCGAACAGTTCCTTGGCGCCCCGATTCCATACGCGGATAGTCCCGGCGTTGTCCAATCCGATGATTGCATCCACGGAATTGGCCAGGATCTCTTCGAGTTCGGCTGATGTCTGGCGCAATTCGCGAGTGCGTTGCTCGATGGCTTCCTCTAGCCCACTCCGGTATTCGTGCACCACGGTCGCCACCTCGAAGAACTCGTCCGCCAGATCTTCGAGCTCGTCGTTGGTGGAAATGTCGAGCCGCGATGTCAGGGGACCCTCCCTGAGCTCGGCAAAGCCGTCAGCCAGGCGATAAATCGGCAGGGTCAGTTGACGAGCCGCCAGATATGCCAGTAAGAGAATCAGCGGACCCAATGCAAGGGCCACGACCGAAGCGTGCAGCAGAAACTCGTTTACGGGCGCGTAGAGTTCCGCGACGGGCAGCACCCTGAAGAATGTCAACTTCTCGCGACCCGGAGGGGCTACGGGCAGCGAGCGGAATGCCACGATTCTGCCGTCTTCGGTTTCGAACAGGCCAAAGTCCGATTCGAGAAGTCGTGTCGCTTCGGTTACTCCAAACACGTCTTCCAGCCTCAAGCCGCGGCCCAGGCCAAACAGCGAGCTCCATTCAGGCTTCTGGTTCGAATGGTAAAGCACTCGTCCCTCAGGATCGGCCAAGCCTGATTCCGTTCGCAAACTTGGCGAACCGTCGTCGATGCCAGCCAGCAACGATGAGGCAAACCCTTCTCCCACTACAGCTCCGTGATAGGCACCATTGCCATCACGAATTGCCAGAATACTTGCGATCGCAGCGATTGTTGTTGG
Organism: Gemmatimonadota bacterium; assembly: GCA_039656095.1. Taxonomy (GTDB): domain Bacteria; phylum Gemmatimonadota; class Gemmatimonadetes; order Palauibacterales; family Palauibacteraceae; genus JARFPW01. Next base: position 14,831 of record JBDHMQ010000026.1, read on the forward strand.
ATTGCCGGCGGAGTCGTTGGGTCCGCGCAATTCGACGGGGAGCAACCGATGTTGGTCACCGCTCAAGGATCTTGCTAGGTAGGAATAATAAACACCGCTTGAAGCCGGATACGATTCTTCCGCGAGTGCAGAGCCTTCCGCAATGACTGTAGCCCTTCTATCGATGAGCTTCACGTTAAACAGATGTGGAGTATGCCGTAGAAATCCCCGCAGGTCCGCGTTTGCGACCGCCCGCTCGGCTTCTCGACGAGCGCTCGTCGGAGGGTCAATCAGGTAGTGGCCTAGCTCGTCAGCAAGGTAGCTTATGTCCGCTCGTGCGTACGCGAGCGCTCTAGCGACCCGCTGCTCTGCTATCGCAACATCGTGAGCCAAAGCAAGGTCGGCGGCGAGCCTCAGGCGGTCAACGGTCGCCCGGACGGTCAACAATCCCACGATCAGTAGAGGACCCGACGCCAGAATCGAGAAAGCAATACCCAGCTTCCAGCGTATGGTCAGCCGCGGAAACAGCTTGTTGAGATTAAACGATACTCTTTTCGCCATTCCATAAGATTGCGCGACAGGACCTTCAGGGAAAGCGACCTACGGGTCCAGAATAGGTAATCAGTTATCTCATAATTACTTACGAAGATACACTGTAGAATTTATCGTTGTTTTTCCGGCGACGGAGACACGTTTCTTGGGTCCTTGGGCCGACTCCGGTGCGGGACAATATCATCAGACTGGCCTTCTTGACGGCCCCGCACCCAGTCCTGGCAAGAATTGGTGCATTTTCGGTCCACTTGTATCGAAACGCCACACCTTCTGCTCTCCCATCCTCAAGCCAAAATCGTCTGTATCGGCAGATCTACCAATCAGTTACATGACACGACCCCTATAAATGATATTTGGACCCGTTTGTGCTTATCACCAGTCGCAGTGCCCGATGGCATCCGAACAGTCAGGGGCTTCTACATAGATCAGTTTCCAGTTAGAGAACGTCAAAAGGTCTGAACAAAACCCGAGGAGAAGGAAAATGTTGAACAGAAACAGTATCTCCAGGCTGGCTCTTGCCGTCATGGTCCCGTGGTTGGTCACAGCGTGTGGCGACGAGAACCCGGCGAGTCCCGGGGGCACCAGTGGAGGCAGCGTGTCGCTGTCCCTTACAATTCAAGCCCAGACTCCGGCGCCTGCGATCAACAGCCCGGCGAATTTCAACGTCGTATTCAGTGATGGCGCGAATACCGTCGATATTGCACAAGTGCAGGTGGTACTGCGCGAGGTAGAGCTTGAATTGCAAAGCGATGATTCGTGCGATAACGACCTGCCCGAAGCCGTTGATCTGTGTGAGAAGTTCGAGGTTGGGCCGATCCTCCTGACCCTGCCGCTGGATGGCACGGTGAACCAGGTCTTCGCAATCAACGGTGTGCCTGCAGGTACTTATGACGAAGTCGAATTCAACATTCATCGGCCAACTGCCGGATCCGTCGAGGACAATCCGTTCATCCAGCAGAATCCGGATTTCGCCGAAGTCAGCATTCGAGTCGTGGGTACGTTTAACGGCGTTGACTTCACGTACACTACGGACTTGATGGACAATCAAAGATTGGCTCTTCTGCCGGCTCTTGTGATCACAGATGGTGGGTCTACAGCGACGAACGTCACGCTCAAGACTGATCTGTCCATGTGGTTCAGAGCAGATGACGGCAGCCTTCTCGATCCGGCCACCGCTAATGAGGGTGGTGCGAACGAGAGCTGGGTGGATAATCAGATCAAACAGTCAATCGACGCGTTTGAGGACCGAAACCGCGACGGCACCGAAGACTAATCTTTCCACGGCAGGCGGCGTCAAACAGGCGTCGCCTGCTTATTTTCTTCCTGCTGGTTGTCTGGCTGTCCTCAGCACCCTGACACCCGAGCCTCAGTGCAGATGCCCCCCAAGCACTTCATAAAACAGCGGCACCAGCGGCGACTAGGACCCTACCCCACCCACGGCCACCCGCACGCGATTCTCATCGGGGTCGGTCCACGCGACGATGACACGGTCACCGTCCAGCACGAGCACAGGAAAGCCGGAGGCGCGCGCCGCGCTGGACGTGCCTACGGGAACGGAGGGTGACACTCGGCCCGAGCGATTGATGATCCGTGCCCTGACTTCTGCGCCCTCGCCATCTTCGGCCGCTTCGAGCCACGATACGAACGTGCGGCCGCCAGGCAGCGCCAGTACGCCCACCCGTCCGATCGGCCGACCTTCGTCGATCCGGATCCGCGAGCCGAACGTCTCCCCTGAGTCGTCAGAAACGGCTGCGTACACCCGGCCGGAGTCCGATGCGGCCGTGAACCAGGCGATGCGAACGTCCGATCCCGACGCCACAATCTCGGGACCGTTGACGGGACATGCGGGGATGAACCAGCCGTCGGCGTGCACGAGGGATGGCTCCTGCCAGGTACCATCGAGGCGCCGCACGACGTGAATATCTCGAATCTCGCTGGGAGTGCGGCCGCGGTAGGCCGCGATCAGGCCGCCCGGTATGGCCGCCACGCTCGTCTGGCAGCAATCGCAGGTTCGGGGATCAAGCACGGTCTCGAGACCCACGGTCCCGTCCGGTGAGACGACGGTGTGCCGGAAGCTCATTACTCCCGAATCGATGCCGTCCGAGTAGGCCCTGCCATCGAGCCACAACACCTCAACCCCGTCGCCGGCGGCAATGAGCGACACGAACCCGTGCTCCGTTTCCGTAATTTTTTCGTGCGGTACGAGGCCCTCCGACCAGGATTCGCCCCTGTCTGATGAAAAGGCCAGTCGCACCTGGTAGGCATAGGTGCCGGGCCCATTGTACTGCAGCCAGTGCGCGGCCAGACGGCCGCCGCCGAGTTCGATCACAGACGGAAAGTCCGCCCAGTTTACGAACAGGTCACTACGCTCGATGACGGTCAGCGGGTCTGACCAGACCTCACCATCCAGTTGCGAAAATTGGAGACTGAACGAGTCCTCGTCGACTTCGGCATCTCCTGAAGAAGTCGGCTCGAGCCAACTCAATATCGATCCGCCTGCCTCGGATGCCGCCAGGTGTGGGGTCTCGCTTCCGGGCCCGGCCGGTGAAGCAATTTCCGTGAACGGACCAGGTGCCGCCGGGGATTCATCCAGTGAACCGGCATCCGATGCGCCACCACAGCCGAAGAATCCGGCGGTGGATGACACGAACGTGACGAGTACGAAGAGATTGCGTGGCTTCATGGCGGCAAGATAGCCGGAGTCAACGACTCGGCAATTGTACTTGCGCCTTCAGGTGTCTGATCGCTCTTATATGTGGCCCCGAATAACAACTTTGCGGCTCATGGTGCAGACGCCCGTGCGTGCCGCAGTGGAGACATAGCTTGATGGTAAGTACAAGAGAGGCTGGCTCGTGAGCGATCCACGGCATGTACAGCTGGCGAAAACGCTGATCAACTATTCCTGCGACCTGAAGCCCGGCGAACACATTCTCATCGAGGCAGTGGACATCCCGAATTCGTTTACCTGTGAACTCATCAAGCAGGCCCACGCTGCCGGGGCGCATCCGAACGTCTTCCTCAAGAGCAAGATCGTAATGCGCCAGTTGCTGATGGAAGCGACCGACGAGCAACTGGATGCCATGGCGATCACGGAGCTGGCCGCGATGGAGCAGGTGGACGCCTACATCGGAATGCGCGGTGCGGCCAACGTCTCAGAGCTGAGCGACGTGCCAGGCGAGGCGATGGAGCAGTTCGAGAAGAAAATCTGGCAGCGGGTACATACAGACATCCGCGTGGCGAAGACCAAGTGGGTCGTGCTGCGCTGGCCAACGGCGTCGATGGCGCAGCTCGCCGGCAAATCTACCGAAAGATTCGACGATTTCTACTTCCGGGTCTGTACGATGGACTACGGGCGGATGTCGGAGGCCATGAAGCCGTTGCTGGCGCTCGTAGAGCAGACCGATCGTGTACGAATTGTCAGTCCGGGAACCGATCTCACGTTCAGCATTGCGGGCATAGACGCCCAGCCCTGCGACGGGAAGCACAACATTCCGGACGGTGAAGTCTACACGGCTCCGGTGCGCGACAGCATTAATGGCACGATCAGCTATAACGCGCCCACGCTCTACCAGGGTGTGTCGCACGAGAACGTGCGTTTCCGATTCGAGCATGGGAAGATCGTCGAAGCGACCAGCAGCAACCCGGAGCACCTGAATCGCGTACTCGATTCCGATGAAGGCGCCCGATATATCGGCGAATTCGCCATCGGATTCAATCCGCATATTCTCGAGCCGATGCGCGATATCCTGTTCGACGAGAAAATCGCCGGCAGCATTCACCTGACGCCGGGCCACGCATATGACGTCGCATGGAACGGTAACCGAAGCCAGGTTCACTGGGACCTCGTGCTGATTCAGCGCCCCGAGTATGGCGGCGGTGAGTTGTGGTTTGATGACGTGTTGATTCGGAAGGAC
>JBDHMQ010000027.1:0-12222 GCA_039656095.1 Gemmatimonadota bacterium
CTCTGTCAACGTTCAGTGCCCAGGTAGCTGGGCTTGGCGAGATACTGAACCGTGCAGGACCAGCGAGTCTCGTACTGCTTGACGAAATCGGTGGTAGTACTGATCCGGCAGAAGGGGCTGCACTAGCTGGAGCCATTCTGTTGCGCCTGGCTACAACGACTCGACTTACAGTGGCCACAACGCACCTTGGAGCGCTCAAACAACTTGCAGCCGAGACACCATCCGTTGTCAACGCGTCGCTCCAGTTTGATGTGGAATCAATGAGCCCGTCGTTCATGCTGGTTCGCGATCGACCCGGGCGGAGCTATGCGCTTGAGATAGCCTCGCGCCTCGGACTCCCGACTCACATCGTCGATGCTGCGCGCGGGCGACTTGGCGATGCGGAACGACAAATGGAGCAGGTGTTGAAGGAACTTCAGGCGGCAGAAGTAGAACTGCGTCACCTTACCTCAGGCGCGCGCGCTGACTCAAGAAGCCTGTCTCGCCGAGAAGTGGAACTGGATGCACGTGACGTTCGATTCACCGAGCGGGAGCGAGAGCTGGAGCGGGAGGCCCGGAGTAAGGCGGATCGGTATCTGCTGGAAGCGCGGAAACAAGTAGAGCAGGTGATTCGTGACTTGAGCGATGGCAGACAAGTCGGCCCAACGGCGATACACGAGGCCCGGCGAACCGTAGAGGATCTGTTTCGAGGGAACCGAGCCTCAAGAGATGAGCTTGTAGAAGCTGAGCGAATCGATGGAGATCCCGTTCTAAATCCACGACCGGGCGACCTCGTGTTGTCGCGCTCGCTGGGAGTCACAGGCCGCGTGTCTGAAGTTCGAATCGACAGCGTGATCATAGAGGCCGGCGGGATCAAGCTTTCCCTTGCAAGGGAAGATCTCACGGTCCCCGCCACCGAGATCTCGGCACTCCCGGATTCGCCTGTCCGAAGCTATACATCGTTGCCAGAGATTGATGCTCGGCCAGAGGTGGACTTGCGAGGCCTCCGGGTAGACGAGGTAGGTGGAATATTGTTTGCCGCAGTAGATGCTGCGGTTGTTGCAGACTTGCACCGATTGCTCGTAATCCATGGGAAGGGAACTGGTGCGCTCAAGAAAGAGGTTGCACGGCTTGTTCACGAGGATTCTCGCATTGCCTCCGCTCGAGCGGGTGGTTTTGATGAAGGCGGATTCGGCGTTACCGTACTTGAATTGAAAGGTGATACGATTTGAGCGTCGGTTGGACATGGTAAGCGACACCCTGGTAGAGGAAATCCGGGAACGGGCGGACATACTGGAGATCTGCGGCGAGTCGGTGCGCCTGAAACGCACTGGACGCACCTGGCGCGGACCCTGTCCGTTGCATGGCGGAGAAGGCCCGAACTTCTCAGTGGATCCAGTGCGGGGCATTTTCAAGTGCTTTGTCTGTGGTGAGGGCGGCGACGTATTCGCTTTCGTCATGAAACAGTCTGGACTCGATTTTCCTGCTGCAATCCGATATGTCGCCGAGAAAGTCGGTATCGAAGTTCCCGACGCTGATTCTGCTCGCGAAGGCCCCTGGCTTCACATCAGAGAAGCACTTGCGTTTGCCGCCGCGTGGTTTGCGGATCAGTTGGCCGATGAGAAACAGGGGGCAATAGGTCGCGAGTATCTCGTAGCGCGGGGGATCCCACAGGAGCATTGGGCGGCTTTCGGGATAGGGTTGGCACCGGATGGCTGGCGCGGTCTCATCGACGCAGCTCGCGCTCGTGGAATCTCCGACGAGACACTTCTAAAGGCGGGCTTGGTTGCAACCAGTGAGCGTGCGGCTGAACCGTACGACCGATTCCGCGATCGCCTGATGTTCACGATACAGGATATGCGCGATCGTCCGATTGCTTTTGGCGGCCGGGCGCTCGGTGGCGATGAAGCAACGCCGAAATACATAAACTCCCCGGAATCACCGATATTTCATAAGCGCAGCACGCTGTTCGGGCTGAACAAGTCTCGCCACGCTATGCGTCGGGAGGGATTTGGCTTGATTGGTGAGGGATTCATGGACGTCGTATCCCTGCACATACATGGATTCGACACCGCCGTCGCTCCATTGGGAACATCGCTTACGACGGAGCAGGCCGACTTGATTGGACGGTATGCGAAGAAAGTCTACCTGCTATATGACAGTGATTCGGCAGGCTTGAAGGCCACATTTCGCGCAGGGGATACGCTGCTTGCTGCCGGGGTCCACCCACTGGTCGTGAGTCTTCCGCAGGGAGAGGATCCGGATTCAGTGCTGAGGACCTCGGGTGCAGAAGCCCTCAAGGCTCTGATCGCTGACGCCGTAGACGTGTTGGACCGGAAGCTGCAGATCCTGGAACGTCAGGGATACCTCGAAACGACAGAAGGTCGCCGTCGGGCAGTCGACGGCCTGTTGAGCACGCTCCGAGCCGTTAAGGATCAGTCGCTCAAGGACCTGTATCTGGGTCGTGCTGCCGAGTTCACAGGTGTGAGGCGAGAAACTCTCGTATCTGAAGTTACGCGAGCCGATGAAGCTACACGGGCCCCCAGACCGCGTGCGCCGGTTCCGACCAGCGCACCGGCGATCCCTGTCCTGCCGTCAGCCGAATGGACTCTGCTTGTTCTGCTGCTTCGCGATCCGAGTCTGATCGCAGCGGCCGAGTCGGAAGGCCTCACAGCAGAGCACTTTCGCCAGCCGGGGCTACGTCGCATCTATGAGGTGACGAGAGATCCGGATGGGGACGATGAGGATGTGGACACAGAATTGTTTGAGTCACTCCGGGGATACAAGAAAGAGTTCGTGCACACGGGCCAGGTTTTTGATGAGACCGTTCGGCGTCTGGTGTTCCGCCAGCAGTTGGAACGGCTCGGGCACATTGACAGGCAGCTTCAGCTTGCGGACGAAACCCAGGCGAGACTCCTGCTTGTCGAGAAAACTGAAGTTGCCGGGCAGTTGCGCCGGGCAGGTGTATCGCTGTCATTTCTGCGCGGCTACACCACAGAGGATGAGCAAGTTGTTGAAATCGCGACGGACTACTGAGCCGAATTGCAGGGAGGTGAGATGGAGGAGCAGACGGTAAAAGAGCTGCTGTCGTTGCAGGAGCTCGATGCGTTAATAGTCAGGCTGCGGGCTGAATATCGGTTGTTGACGGCGGAACGCAAAGAAGTCGAAGAAGCATTCGCGGTTCTGATCAAGCGCGAGGCGGACAAGCGAACAAAGGTGGAGCAAGTCCATCTGGAGGTGCGGCGAGCGGAGCGCACGGTGCAGGCGGGTCGGGCGACGATAAAACGTCTCCAGGATCGAGCTCAGGAATTACACCGGGCACGTGAAGTTGCGGCGGCTCGAGCCGAGGTGGATGCAGCGAAGCAGAATCTGGATGAGGCTGAGACACTGGTTCTGGAGGAGATGCAGTCTCACGATCGCGCCAGCGTCAACGCAGAGGAAGCGGAGAGGGCACTCACTGAAGGAAGAGCGGCAGGCGAGCAGAGGTGCGCGGACATAGACGGACGGCTCAATGAACTCGAGCAGGAAATAACTCGATCCGAGACCGAACGACGGGAAACATCTTCGCGGCTCGATTCGGGCATTCGGTCAGTGTACGAGAGAGTAAGTGGCGGTCGGACGACGCAGGTGTTGGCACCGATCGTTCATGGCTGCTGCGGTCACTGCTACACATCGGTTCCGCTACAGCGGCAGGCAGAGATTCGCGCCGCAGCGTCGCTGGTCGTGTGCGAAGGGTGTGGAGTGATCCTGCATCCGGAGACCTGAACCCGCTGGAGTCTCCCGCGTGAATTCGGCCCGGTGGATTCCACCGCCCTCTGAGGCGTCAGTGGCGGCTGATGCACTGTCGTCCGGCATCAGTATCCCACTCCCCCTGGCCGCTGTCATGGCTGTCCGCGGTATTATTGAACCGGCCGCAGCCCGTTGTTTTCTGCGGCCCGGACTTGAGCAGCTGCACGACCCCACTCTTCTTCCTGATATGCCAGTCGCAGTCCAACGAATTAACCGGGCTATTACCGATGGCGAAACCATCCTGGTCCACGGCGACTTTGACGCCGACGGGATGTGCGCAACTGCGGTGGCAACTCTCGGATTGCGGCGCCTGGGCGCACACGTTGTGCCGTTCGTCCCGCACCGGACACGCGACGGGTACGATTTCGGCACGGCTGGCATTGAGATCGCGCGCACTGTTGACGCATCTCTTGTGCTGACGGTTGACTGTGGCGTGCGGGCCGTCGAGGCAGTCGCGCAGGCTGCGGAAGTGGGCATTGATGTTGTGGTGTCAGACCACCATCAGCCAGGAACTCAGTTACCGGATGCTGTTGCGGTTGTGAATCCAATGCGCCACGACAGCGAGTATCCGTTCAAGCACCTTGCCGGTGTCGGAGTATTGTTCAAGATCATTGCGGCGTTGTTTGCGGAGCGGGGCATTCCGACAGCTGAGCTCAACCAGCACCTCGACCTGGTCGCCTTAGGCACTGTGGCTGATCAGATGCCTCTGCTGGACGAAAACCGTGCCATGGTTCGGGCCGGTCTCCGCGTTCTCGGGCGAACACACAAACCAGGTCTCCTGGCTCTCCTCGAGCGAGCGTCAATTGAGCACCGGGAAGGTGTTCGAGCAGAGGATATAGCTTTTCGAGTCGGACCGCGGTTGAATGCGGCAGGGCGTATGGCTGAAGCGGATACGGGTCTCCGACTGCTCCTGGCCGAGACGGAATCGGAGGCGGCTGCGCTAGCGGATCAACTCGACCGTCACAATGCTGATCGGAAGCGAGCAGATCGCCGGGTGACCGAAGAAGTGGATGCTATCATCGCCCGTACGTTTGACGCTGACCGAGATGGTGCACTGGTCGTCTGGGGAGACACCTGGCATCCGGGTGTAGTTGGGATCGTGGCCTCGCGGGTTGTTGAACGCTGGCACCGGCCTGCGGTCATCGTGGCGTTTGACGGAGACACCGGAAAAGGATCGGGCAGGTCCGTGAGGGACTTCCACCTGGACGATGCCCTGGAGACTTGCAGTCCTCTTCTCGAAAAATTCGGTGGACACAGCATGGCGGTGGGTCTGACCATTCAACGGACCAACATTCAAGAATTCGCCAGACAGTTGAACGCCCTTGCTCAGAATCGTCTCGCGGGAGCACCCGCGGAGGAACTCCTTGCGGTCGACCTTGAACTCGATTTGAAGCACGTAAACCTGGACTTGTACGAGGCATTGAAGCACTTGATGCCGTTTGGCGCTGGGAATCCCGCCCCTGTTCTAGTCTCAAGAAATGTCCGGTTTGAAAATGTAGCCTTGGTGGGTGATGCGGGGATCCATCTGCGAGCCCGTCTGCACAGTGAATCATCGTCGTTGCAGGCAATCGGGTTTCGACTTGGTGGACGTCGGGGAGAAGTGCAGACAAATAGTCAATATGACGTCGCGTACAACCTGCAGAGTGATACCTGGCGTGGTCGCCGGCGCCTCCAGGCGCAGTTGATTGATTTCCGACAGGCGGAAGAAAGAACGACGTGAGACAATGCGGGTGATCGGCGGTGAATTGGGTGGGAGGCGTTTGCAGGCCCCGGCTGGCCAGTCAACGCGACCGACAGGCGCTCGCATTCGGGAGGCCTGGTTCAGCGCGATCAGCGAGCATATTCCTGGAGCGACCGTGCTGGACTTGTTTGCCGGATCGGGTGCGCTTGGAATTGAGGCTCTGTCCCGGGGCGCTAAGCTGGTTCGTTTCGTCGAGTCCGATCGAGTCGCATTAAACGTGTTGCGAGCGAACGTCAAAGCTCTTGAACTTGAAACTCGGGCTCAAATACTCTGCGGAGATGTTTTTCGGGCCTTGTCGCGATCGGATACCGACAGTGTCACCTTTCAACTGGCGCTGGCAGACCCGCCGTATGGTAAGGGTCTTGCCCGCAGGTTGGTCGAAGTCTGGCTAAAGAAGCCGTTTGCCGACATGCTGTGCGTCGAGCACCGGCGATCGGAACTTGACGAGACACAGCCGGTTTGGACGCGTGCATACGGCGATACGGAATTGTCGTTCTTCATCGTACCAGGAGGGACGGAATGAGTCTCAACGACAGCACGGTGATCTATCCGGGTTCGTTCGACCCGCTGACAATGGGGCATGACGATATCGTTAGGCGTGCCCTGCGATTGGCTGATCGTGTGGTGATCGCGGTCGCAGAGTCGTCGACCCAGATGAAAACTCCGGCATTCGGCCTCAAGGAGCGGGTGGGGCTGATCTCCAAGGTGTACGAAGACGAGCCCGGTGTTGAAGTGGTGGCGTTCAGCGGTCTACTTGTTGATTTCGCAGAACAACATCAATCCCGGGTCATCATTCGGGGACTGCGTGCGGTTAGCGACTTTGAGTACGAATTTCAGATGGCGCTGATGAATCGCAGCCTGTCTCCAGAAATCGAAGTCATCTTCATGGCTCCCGCGAGCAACTATACATTCCTTAGTTCTTCCCTTGTTCGAGAAGTCGCTTCGCTTGGTGGGGACGTATCTCAGTTCGTCCCGCCGGAGGTACTGGTGAGTCTGGTCCAGCGGTATGGACCGTCAGCAGGCGGGTGAGTTTTCTCGCAGATCTCGCCCATCGCGCAGCGACCGCAAGGCGGATCGGGTTTCCAGAGCTAATGGACGAACGAACGCGAGCTGCTGTGATTCGACTCGCGGCCGGTCCGGGTCCGGTTCCGGTTGCCGTGACCGACGGCGAGGAAGTTCCGGACGGGGTTGGCCGACTGGACCTTGGCGACGAAGCGCTGCGCACCCGGGTGCTCCCGTTTTTTCCTGAACTCGGCGAAGCTGGTTCAGGGGACAGGCTTCGGCTTGCTGCGGCAGCCGTGGCATCCGGCGATCTCGATGGAGCGGTCGCTGGAGCAGTTGCTACGACGGCGGAGGTTCTTCGTACCGGACTTCGGATCCTGGGGCCCGCGGAGGGCACCACAACAGTATCGGGCGCTTTCTATATGGTTGTGCCTGCTGGCCCAGACGGACCGGAGCAGGTGCTGACTTTTACGGATGCTGCTGTCGTGCCCGCACCGGATCCAACCCAACTCGCGGAAATTGCGACCGCAGCCAGCCGAGCAAGACGGGCGATTGTCGGCGACGAACCGCGGGTGGCTTTTCTCTCGTATTCCACCCGGGGTTCGGCAGAGGGGCCGGATATCGAAAGAATTCGCGAGGCCGTACTGTTATTTCGGAAGAATAACCCCGGGATTGCGGCCGATGGAGAACTCCAGGTGGATGCCGCGATCGTACCCGATGTGGCTTGCAGCAAGGCGCCCGGGTCTCCCGTGGCAGGGAAGGCGAATGTGCTGGTGTTTCCGGACCTTGCCTCGGGGAACATTGCGTATAAGCTGGTTAATCGCCTCGCCGGTGCGAAAGCCATCGGTCCAATCCTGCAGGGGTTGTCCCGACCGCTGAACGATCTTTCGCGCGGGGCTTCTATCGAGGACATTATAAACGTCGCACGAGTTACAGCCCTGCAAGCGACTGGGCCTGCAACACAAGACCAAACGGAGAGCTCATGAGTTGTCGGATATCGGAAATTGGTGAAGTAACCCTGGTTGAGGTGAACGGTGAGTTGATCGTAGGTAATCGCGAGTCTTTCAAGCAGACGGTTCTTGAGCGCCTGAACGCGGGCGACCGAAAATTCGTCGTCGATTTTCAAGAGTCCAGCTATATCGATTCATCGGGACTTGGCGCTCTGGTCAGCCTGTCCAGGAAAATTCGAGAGCTGGATGGAGGCCTGCGGTTGGCGGGGCTTAACGAGGACTTGCGGACGCTGTTTGAGTTGACGAAACTCGATACCCTGTTCCACATCTCGGATTCCCGGGAGTTGGCGCTGGCCGATTTCTGATTCGGCTGATTTCTCCATGGATGAATCCACGCGACGGGTACTGATTTGTTCGGGTCGCCCGGACGTTGCGGGTGATCTCATGGCACGCCTCACGGAGCTCGAAGCACACGCATCTGTAGCTGCACGGCCGGAGTCATGGCCAGGTCAACGTCCAGACCTCGTGTTTATCGACCTGTCTGATCCGGCCCAGAGTGTTCGGGATGCCAGGGATGCCTTCGGTCTCGATGCAGAGCTTGTAGCCATCGTTGATAGCGATTCGGTGGATAGCCTCCTGCCGGCAATTGCCGCGGGATGTTCCGACTATCTTTTCCATCCCATTAATCTGGCAGAATTGCGACTTCGGTGGCGGAGACATGTCTCTGGCCGGGGCGGAGATCGGCCGCGTCGACCTGCAGGACTTTCGGCCACCGTCAATCTCGAATTCCCGTCGAGTGTCGGCTATGTAAGACATGCGGTAGCAGAAGTCGTGGACGCATGTGAACGGTTGGCTTTTGCCGGTTCCCGAGCTACGCTCAATCTGCGGGTCGCTCTGGGCGAAGTTCTTGCAAATGCAATCCTGTATGGAAACAAAGAAGATCCCGACCTGCTGGTGCGAGTCGACGCAAGCCTTTCCCCTGGTGCAGCCGTAGTCACGGTGACCGACGAAGGGTCTGGGTTTGATCCAGCCGCGGTTCTCGATCCGACGCTCCCGGAAAATCGAAACCGTAGCCACGGACGAGGCTTGTTTCTGCTTCGAAAACTTGCGGACGACGTCAGCTATAACGAGCGGGGCAATGCAGTGACGCTCACCATTCGGTCACCTCGTGTCTGAAGGGGCGTCACGCGATGAGCGGTTGCAGCGGATGCTGGATGATTTTTCCGCGACCGGACTCCGATTTCGACTCATGTTGATCGATGGCCCGTCACAAGAGATCCTTTACGACGGCCTGGATGAAGCAGATGCGGCTTCTACCGTTGAGGAGTCGTGGCCCGTTGCTGATGGCCTGACGATCCGGGCAACGGTAGCGCAGCCCGGCACTCCCACAGAAGTCAGCGCACTCAAACTGATGTCCTCGTGCGTACCGGACGTGCTTCAAATGGACCGGGAGCTTGTATTTTTCCGCCATCAACTTGCCAATCGCCATGGAGAAGTTGCCCTGCTGACAAGCGTGGGAGAGGCGCTCGGGTCCGGGCATGTACTCGAGCGCGGCGTAACGAAGTTACTTGCCCAGCTTGTAGAAGTTATGGATGCGTCCAGGGCAGAACTGTGGACGATCGACGAGAGCGGGTCTCACCTCAACAGGTTTGCTGCATCTGACGTGTCCGCGGGAGGAGAATCCGTTGACCTCGAACTCAGTCGCAGTCCAATAGCAGAGGTGTTCCGTAGCGGATTGGCTCGTTCGGCGGGCCGGGAGGAAGGCACCGAGTTACTCGTTCCGGTTCGGCAATCGCAGGTTTTCGGGTTGAGTGGTTCGGTGGGGGTCCTCAGAATCTTGCCAGGGCTGGTGAGCGCGTTCCAGCCCTCCGACCATCGGCTGGTCTCAGCTATCGCAAGTCAAATCGGGGCTGCATTCGAGAATCGGCGACTAACAGGCGAGAGTGTTGAACGGGAGCGCATGCTTGTGGAGCTCGAGCTGGCGCACCACCTGCAGCTCAAACTGCTTCCAGAAATAGAGGACTTCTCAGATTTTGCGGACATCGCAGCTCGATGCGAGCCCGCTGAGTCCGTCGGCGGTGATTTCTACCATCTGTTTCGGCTCGGAGAGGGCCGGATGGGCGTGATGCTCGGTGATGTCAGCTCCCATGGTTATTCTGCTGGGCTGATTATGGCGCTGACCATGAGTGCAGTCTCACTCGTGGTCCGGGAGAGCGACAGTCCGAGTGATGTGCTGCGAGGTATCCACCATGAATTGGTTCGCAAGCTTGAGAGCACGGACATGTATATGACACTGTGCTATGTCGTGTTGGATCCGACCCGGAACCGATTACGGTACGCAAATGCCGGTCACCCGCATGCTTTCCGGGTTGGTCCGTTAGTTTCTGACAGGCTCGAGGCTCTGAACCCACCATTAGGCATCGCAGAATTCGATGCTTATGAAGAGCGCGAGCTGTCGTGGCATCCTGGAAAGGACACCCTCCTGCTTTTCACGGACGGACTTAGTGAAACAATGCGGGCCGACCGGATCTGGTCGGACGATCTCATCCTTGAGGTAGTCAGACAATTCGCGGATAGTTCGGCCGGAGACGTATTAGACGAATTGTTCAGAATGGCGTCACTTGGAGACACGCCGGCCGCCGATGACCGTACGGCACTAGTGCTCAAGCAGTAGTTTAAGTGGTAAGAGCTAAACGGTCTCTCAGTCAGAACTTCCTCATCGATCATAATCTGCGTCGAAAGATTGTGGATTAGCTTGAGGCTGGCCCTGACGATGCTGTTGTCGAAGTGGGTCCTGGGCATGGAGAGTTGTCTGAGCACCTCGTGGGCCGGGTTCGTCGCCTTGTCCTGGTAGAGAAGGATGACCGGCTGGCGCCACTCCTGAATGATCGCTGGGGAGATCGATCCGACGTTGTGGTTGTCCACGGCGATGCGCTGACTGAGGACCTTTCTATCCTGGCCGGAGTGCCCCCGTATCGATTCGTGTCAAACGTTCCGTACTCCATTACGTCGCCGCTGATATTCAGGATGCTTGATGTCGAGCCGGTGCCCGCACGGATCGTCGTACTCGTACAGGAGGAAGTAGCGCGTCGCATTACAGCGAAGCCAGGCGGGAAGGTGTACGGTGCGCTCAGCATAGGAGTTCAGACGCGGGCTGAAGTGCGAATGGCATTTCGTGTGGGCCGAAAGGCCTTTCGACCAGTACCGGGTGTCGATTCGGCGGTCGTGGTCATGAAGCCGATAGCAGGGATACCAAGGGAGCGAATCGAAGCCACGCGTACCCTGGCACGTGCCGCTTTCTCACGGCGACGAAAGCAACTCGGAACCATTCTGCGCACAGCTCCGGAATATCGGCTCAGTGCGGATGAGGCGACCGCCGTGTCCACTGCTGTGGGTATCGACTTGCGCCTCCGTCCGGAGGCCATCGCACCGCAGCCATTCTTCGAACTGGCCTGGTGCCTGAATGAGCTGTGCCTCGATCGAGAAAGTGGTTGAGGGGGCTGGCGGAGGCGGGTATGTTCTTGTGAACTCTTTCACAAGCTACGATGAACGCTCGCAGGGTATCCGATTCTACAATCCGCCGGCTGTCCCTGTACCTGAATCTGCTCCGTGAATTGTCGGCGGCAGGGACGGATCTGGTGCCCAGCGCACAGCTGGCCAGCGGATTCGAAATCAGCGTCGCGTTTGATATTGATCCCGAGTAGATCGGGTGCATTCCACCGGTGTATCAGGCATACTAAGTTTCGCGGCATCGAAGCTGGAGCCAGTCGAGGGTCTCGCAGTTCGTTGGATGGATGTTGCCCTTGAGCTTGAAGGCCTCAGTTTCTTGATCTCGTCAGTAGTCAACGGATTGGAGGAGATGTGAGCGGGGTTCGGGTGACATCTGAGGTGGGAAGACTACGGGGGGTCGTCTGTCATTCGCCCGGGCTGGAGTTGTCTACTGTTACCCCGGCGAACCGCGCCGACTACTTATTTGACGACATATTGGACATGGAGCTTGCGCAGCAGGAGCACGCAGTCTTTACATCCGTTCTGTCGCGGTTTACGGAAGTCCTCGAAGTTTCTGACTTGCTTCGCGAGACGCTTGCCATACCCGTGGCTCTCGACGGTCTCCTGACCGCCGCGGGGGATGCGATTCAAGAGCGGGCGAGTGGTGCACAGATTGATGAGGTGGTGTCGTTATTCATTCGAGGAGAGGAGCACCAGGGAGGTTCCCTGGCGCGTCTTGTCAACGAGTCTGGATATTCGCTCCCGCCGTTGCCAAATCTGTTTTTCACGCGCGATTCAGCTGCGGTTGTCGGAGAACGGGTCGTCGTCGCATCGATGAGACATGAAGTACGCTGGACGGAGGAACTGCTGGCCCGGACATTGTTTCGCCACCATCCCAAGCTCCGAAACGGTGGAATCGTGTACGATGGTGCCTCTGAACGGCGGCTGAATGTCCGAATGGAGGGTGGCGACATTCATGTACTGCGCCACGACCTTCTGCTCATCGGTATGACGGAGCGGACGAGCGCCGCGGGAATTGATCTTCTGGCCCAACATTTGTTTGATCGTGGCGATATCACGGACATCGTCGTGGTCCTGCTGCCAGCCCACCGGACAGCCATCCATCTCGATATGGTCTGGACTGCTCTCGATCGAGAACTCTGCTGCGTCTACCCGCCATTTTTCATCGGGCCGACGCGACGACCCGTAGTTCACCTCAAGCGATCAAAAGCTGGTGCCCGGGAAGTTGACGGTCTGTTTTCTGTCCTGCGC
>JBDHMQ010000028.1:0-12130 GCA_039656095.1 Gemmatimonadota bacterium
TTCGATGGGGATGCTCCTGATCACGCATTACAAGCGGATTCTGGAATACATGAAGCCGGACTTCGTGCACGTAATGCTCGACGGAAAAATCGCCCACAGCGGTGGTCCCGAGCTCGCAGATCAGCTGGAAGAAATGGGTTACGACTGGCTGCACGAGCCTGAGACGACCTCTGTAGTACAAGCGTAGCCGGAAGGGGAGATTACAAACGATGCCAAAAAACGAGACCGTGACAGATCTGGGCCTGGACGAATACAAGTATGACTTCCGGACCGAGGATGCGCCGGTTTTCAAGGCAGAGAAAGGCCTGAGTGAAGAGCTTGTGCGGCAGATTTCCGCGCACAAGGAGGAGCCCGAGTGGATGCTCGAGTTCCGCCTGAAGGCCCTTGAGATTTTCTACTCCAAGCCGATGCCCGATTGGGGCGGCAATCTGAGCACGCTGAATCTGGACGAGATCTACTTCTACCTGAGACCACAGGACGAGATGCAGCGATCCTGGGACGATGTCCCGGAGAGCATAAAGGAGACGTTCGAGCGACTCGGCATTCCCGAGGCCGAACGGAAGATTCTCGCCGGCGTGGGCGCCCAGTTTGAGTCGGAAATGGTCTACCACTCACTAAAGGAAGAGTGGCAAGAACAGGGAATCATCTTCGAATCGATTGAAGATGGCCTGAAGAAGTATCCAGAACTGTTTCGCGAGCATTTCGCCACGATCGTGCCACCGGCCGACAATAAATATGCAGCGTTGAATTCCGCCGTCTGGTCAGGTGGTTCGTTCGTGTACATCCCGAAGGGTGTGAAGGTAGACATTCCGCTGCAGGCATACTTCCGCGTGAACGCCGAGCAGATGGGGCAGTTCGAGCGCACCCTGATCATCGTCGAAGAGGGGGCGGAGGCGCAGTACATCGAGGGATGCACGGCGCCCGTCTACACGACCGAATCGTTCCACTCCGGCGTGATCGAGATCATCATCAAGAAGAACGCTCGGTTCCGATATACAACGATCCAGAACTGGTCGAACAACATGTATAATCTCGTCACCCAGCGCGCGATGGTGCACGAGAACGCGAACATGGAGTGGGTGGACGGCAACCTGGGTTCGAAGCTGACCATGAAGTACCCGTCGTGCTTCCTGGTCGGTGAGGGAGCGCACGGTGAAATCCTGTCGATCGCCTACGCCGGAGATGGCCAGCACCAGGACACCGGCGGGAAGGTGGTCCACGCTGCGCCGCATACGACCTCATTGATCATTTCCAAGTCGATCAGCAAGGGAACCGGCCGGTCTTCCTATCGCGGCCTGTGCAAAGTCTACGAAGGAGCTGTCGGCGCGAAATCCAACGTCGAGTGCGACGCTCTGCTGTTGAACGAAACCTCACGTACAGACACATATCCGTACATCGAGATCGACGAGAGTGAGGCATCGATCGGACATGAAGCCTCCGTTTCCAAGGTGGGCGAAGAGCAGTTGTTCTATTTGGAAAGCCGGGGACTGAGCACGGAGCAGGCAATGACCATGGTCGTCCGCGGCTTTATCGAGCCGATCGCCAAGGAGCTTCCGCTCGAATACGCCATCGAATTGAATCGCCTGATTGAACTGCAAATGGAAGGGAGCGTCGGCTGAGGCCGCGCCCTGCTTCGACATACATGGAGGTAGCTTGGCAGACGGAATCATGACCCGACCGGAGACCGTCGGCGGTCCTGAGTTGCTGGCCGAAAGGCGGAAGGCGGCCTGGGAGGAATATCAATCCCTGCCGATGCCCACTCGCAAGAGTGAGGAGTGGCGGTATACCGACCTGTCGAAACTCAACCCCGAGTCGTTCGAGCGCATGGAGGCAGTCGACCGTTCGTCCGAACCGGTGGCTTCAGACGACCTTCCCGGCGCCATCCGCGAAATCCTGGCCGGTGATAGCGCACGCAGCGGAACATTAGTCGAACTCGACGCGACAATAGCGCGCCTCGAACTGGCGTCTGAGGCTGTGGCCGCCGGTGTCGTGTTCGCCCCGATCGCTCAAATCGCCGAACAACGCCCGGAGCTCATTGAGAATTTTCTTTTCTCGAGCGATGTCGCCCCGATGGAGCGCAAGCTGTGGGCATTGCACGTGGCTGCGTTGTCAGGCGGTTATGTGTTGTTCGTGCCGCAGGGCGTCCACGTCGAGAACCCGGTGCACATCATCCACTGGCTGTCACGTTCAGGGGCGATGCTCTCGACACATTCGCTGATCATTGTGGAGCGTGGTGCCGAGGTCACGGTAATCGATGAATTCATGTCCGATGATCTGGAC
The DNA here is from genome assembly GCA_039656095.1 of Gemmatimonadota bacterium. Lineage (GTDB taxonomy): Bacteria > Gemmatimonadota > Gemmatimonadetes > Palauibacterales > Palauibacteraceae > JARFPW01. The sequence goes on from JBDHMQ010000028.1 coordinate 2,281, forward strand.
GGAGACTCGTTGAGTCTGAATGGAGTCGAGGTGTTCGGTGGCGATGGAGCGCTGGTCAATTACCTCGCTTTGCAACGGTTTGGCTCAGGTGTTAAGCACTTCAGCATGCAGCACGCCAATACTCCTCGTGACTGCACGCTGAACAGTTTCAACATTAGCCTGGGGGCAGACCTTTCCCGATGCGACGTGACCAGTCACTTGCTTGGGCCGGGATCGGACAGTGAAATGCTTGCCCTGTGGTTCGGTGGCCGCGACCAGCGGTTCGATTTTCACACGCTGCAGCACCACGCCGCGCCAAACGCGCATAGTGACCTGCTGTTCAAGGGTGCACTGACCGATAAGGCAGAGAGTGTGTTTCGCGGGATGATTCGTGTCGACAAAGACGCTCAGCTAACGGACGCCTACCAGACAAACCGCAATCTGTTACTCAGTCCGGACAGCAAAGCAACGACCCTGCCCAGTCTCGAGATCGCTGCCGATGATGTGAAGTGCTCGCACGGCGCGACTGTGGGGCAGGTGGATGAACACCAGCTGTTTTATCTGACGAGCCGCGGCCTGACACGCGAGCAGGCGGAGCGCTTGCTGGTGTTCGGGTTCTTCGGTGAGGTACTCGCCAGAATGCCTGTCGACAGCGTGCGGGACCGGATGACCGATGCGATCGAACGCAAGATTGAAATCCGATGAGCGAATTCCGAACTGTTGCCCAGTTTGAGGACGTGCCAGAAAATGCGTTGCTTGGGGTCGAACTGGACGGGGTCAGCATCGTGCTGGCGAATTCCGATGGCGAGATTCTAGCGTTGCACAATGAGTGCACGCACGAGGAGTTTCCGTTGTCCGACGGGGAGATCATTAATGGACAGGTGGAGTGCCTTCTACACGGCGCGCGATTCGACCTGCGTACCGGGGCGGCAAAGGCTCTCCCGGCTGTTCGGCCGGTGAAGTCGTACGAGTGCCGTGTTGAAGACGGCACCATCCAAGTCAGGCTCTGACGCTAATGCTGGACGTGACTCGCGTCCGTGCGGACTTTCCGATATTAGGCCGCGAGGTTAATGGCCGGCCGCTGGTCTACCTGGACAGCGCGGCCAGTTCCCAGAAGCCGACCCAGGTCATTCAGGCAATGACCGAGTACTTCGAAAATCACCATGCAAACGTTCATCGCGGGGCGCACCAGTTGAGCGTCGAAGCGACGGATGCCTTCGAGAGCGCCCGTTCCACAGTTTCGAAGTTCATTGGAGTTGCGGACCCCGCTGAAGTCGTGTTCACGCGTGGGACTACGGAGTCGATCAACCTGGTCGCCTACGCCTGGGGGGCGGGTCTGAAGCCGGGCGACGAGATCGTCTTGACGGTAATGGAGCATCATTCCAACCTCGTTCCATGGCAGCTGCTGGCCGAGCGGTGCGGTGTAAAACTGAAGTTTGCCGGTCTTACGAGTGAGGGCCGCCTGGACCTGGATCACCTCGCTTCACTCATCGGTCCATCCACCAGGCTCGTCGGGCTGACACACGTCTCCAACTCGCTCGGTGTGGTGAACCCTGTAGCAGAAGTGGCTCAGATCGCACACGACGTAGGGGCACTATGTCTCGTCGATGGCGCCCAGGCGGTGGCTCACAAAGCTGTAGACATCGCGGCCCTGGGTTGTGATTTCTATGCTTTCAGTGCGCATAAAATGTGTGGCCCCACGGGGATCGGTGCACTGTGGGCGCGACGCGAAATTCTGGAATCAATGCCTCCGTTCCAGGGCGGTGGAGAGATGATCTCCGAAGTTCGACTGGAAGGCTCCAGTTGGGCAGATATCCCGCATAAGTTCGAGGCCGGCACTCCTGCAATCGCAGAAGCGATCGGGTTCGGGGCTGCTGTAGACTATCTGACAGACATCGGATTTGATGCCATCGGGGCGCACGAGGCGCAGATCACTGAGTATGCGCTGGAGCGCCTGCTGGCGCTCGACGGATTTGTGCTGTTCGGCCCGTCGACAGATCGGCTTGGCGTGCTGTCCTTCCAGTACGGTGACGTGCACGCCCACGATCTAGCCACGATCCTGGACCGCAGGGGCGTAGCGATCCGGGCTGGCCATCATTGCAACCAACCGCTCATGGACTACCTCGGAGTCGATGCTACGGCGCGCGCCAGCTTCTACCTGTATACTACGCGAGCCGAAATTGATGCCCTGGTCGATGCTCTGTTCGTGGCGCGGGACCTGTTCGGAGGATTCAGCTGAACACCCCGCACGCACACCGACCGACCCAACATTATTCCGGGATTCGATGAACGACACGCAGGCCGCACACGGCGGACTCGACGATGCGGCACTCAGCCAGCTGTACCAGGAAGTCATCCTCGACCACTACCGCAGCCCACGAAACAAGGGCGACCTCGCGGAAACCACCCATCGCATAACCATGAACAATCCGCTGTGCGGGGATGTCATCGACCTGCTTCTCAAAGTTCAGGCCGGACGAATCGCCGAGGTCGGATTTCAGGGCAAGGGCTGCTCGATCAGCATGGCCTCGGCTTCGATGATGACCGAGCGGTTGAAAGGTCGGACCGTGGACGAAGCCATGGCAATGGATGCAACCTTTACCCGAATGCTGCATGGCGATGAAGCGGCGGCCGGAGACGCCGAGCTCGGAGACCTTCGAGCGCTGGCTGGCGTGTCGAAGTTTCCGGTGCGAGTAAAATGCGCCCTCCTGGCCTGGAACTGTCTCGAGGAACTCGTCGGCCCCGACGCATGATCGCGCGCGTGCTCCAGGGTAGCGGCGGCACCTATCGTGTCCGTGCCGGGGGCCGTGAGCTGGACTGTTCGCTGCGAGGACGTATCAAGCAGGGAAATGCCGGAAGCGTCGCCGTAGGTGATCGAGTGCAGATCGAGCAAATGGAAGACGGTAGCTGCCGCATTACAGAGATTCTGCCACGCGAAGGAGTGCTCGCCCGACGGGCCATGGCACGGCGAAGGGATCAGATCATGGCCGCCAATCTCGATCAACTGGCGATCGTTCTGGCCGTAACGAGACCCGAACCGGACCTGCATATGCTGGATCGTCTGCTCGCAGTCGCGGAGCTTAACGATCTGGATCCGTTTATCGTCCTCAACAAGACCGACCTCACTGACTCTCTGCCACCAACTCTCGATCTGTACCGAACCATCGGCTATGACATACTTCCGACCAGCGTGGAACGACATTCGGGCATCGATGAGCTCCGGGAGAGGCTCGCTGGCCGTACCACCGTGTTGGCCGGCGCGTCAGGTGTGGGGAAATCCAGCCTGCTTAACGCGCTCATTCCCGGACTCGACCTGCGGGTCGGAGATGTGGGAGAAAAACGGGGGCGTGGACGCCACACGACAACAGCAGCACAGTTGATTCCGCTTGATGACGAGACATACATAGCGGATACGCCTGGCATTCAGCATTTCGTGCCGACCGGCGTCAGCGTGGAATCGCTCGGCCACGCCTTTCCTGAACTCCGTCCGCTTGAAGGGGCCTGTCGGTTCGCCGATTGTCGACACAGGTCCGAGCCCGGCTGCGCGGTGCTCGAGGCTCTCGCGACCGGCGAGATCGATTCGCGACGATACGAAACGTATCTCGACATTCTCGCTGAAGCCGAGTCAGCCGAGCTGGCGGCACGCACGCGCGGAGATGGCTGACCGGGCCGCCGCGGACTTGCGTGCGGCGGTGCCGGCCCTGTTAGCTCGGCCGGAGCCCGTCGGCGTACCGGATGATGCAGTTGACCGACGGGCCGCCGTAACGATCGTTCTGAGCCCGGCCCCCAACCTGGGCTCGCGCGTCGATGCGTTGCTCATCCGGCGAGCCGAGTTGGAAAGAGATCCATGGTCGGGACATATCGCATTCCCGGGTGGACGCGTTGAGTTGAGTGATGCTGATTTGCTTCACACGGCCCAGCGCGAACTCGAAGAGGAGACGGGTCTGCTGATTGCCCGTGACAGCTACATGGGACGACTCGACGACCTTCACCCGCGTAGCCAGCACCTTCCGTCCATCGCCGTTACTCCGTTCGTGGCGTGGCTGGAGTCGAGAGTTCCGATCCAGGAAAGCGTCGAGCTCGCAGGCCACTTCTGGGTTCCTTTACCCGATCTTGCTTCCCCGGCTCTGCGATCGAGTCTTCTGCGCCAGCAACCCTACCCCAGGCAGTTTGAGACGATCGAGATCGCCGGGGTTACCGTATGGGGAATGACGCTCAGCATCATCGATAACTTCCTTCAGCGACTTGGGACGGAATCATGACCTCGATTTCGCGAACAGGACGGTTCCTGCGCCTGGCTATGGCTGTATTCCTGTTGCTGATCGTTTCAATGCTCGTGTTACGCGGTCGAGTGACCGTTGCAGGCGCGGGCGTTTACTACGACGACGGTGTGTACGTTGCCCTTGGCCATTCGCTGGCTACGGGAAACGGATACGTGTATGAAAACCTCCCGGGCACGCTGCCTGGAATCAAATATCCTCCGCTGTATCCCGTCCTCCTGGCTGCGGCCTGGCAAATCTTCCCGGAGTATCCGGCAAATCTGGCCATCCTGAAGGCGATCAATGCGCTGCTGACCGGGCTGGCTAGTGCTCTGGCGTTTCTCCTGTTCACTCGCCGGTCGGATGGACCCGCCCGTCTCATGACATTTGCTGCAGTGGTCCTCCTGGGATACGGCTCCTGGCAGATGATGGCGATCAGTACAGCCTTGCTTTCGGAACCTTTATTTCTGGTGTTTGCCACGGGGGCGTTGCTCATGACCCGGCGTGTGCCAGACGGACAGCCCCCGGGTTATCGCCTTGCAGTAGTGATCGGACTTCTTGCTGCTGCCACATTTCTGACGCGTGGAATCGGGCTCACACTCGTTGCAGCAATTCTGTTGGGAGAAGTCGTGCGCACGTGGAAGGCGCGTAGAGTGCCCAGCAGGTCGCGCTGGCTTCTGGCGGCGGCGGCCCTGTCTCCGATGGTCGCATGGATGGCATGGACCCGGTCGCGGGCGGGTGAGATTCCGCAGGTTCTGCTGGGCCCTTATGGATCGTACGCAGACTGGTATGGTAACGACGCCATGTTCACACTCGGGCGCCTTGCCGACATCGTTTCGGCCCACTGGACACCCCTGCTGGCAAACCTGCAATTCATGTGGATCCCGGATGCGACTGCTTCTGCTGCCGTCCTGGTACTCACGGTTGTAAGCGGACTTCTCCTGGTTGGATGTGTGAGCATCGCGCGAAAGAACCCGGCGCTCGCAGCTTTCCCGCCATTGTATCTTCTCGTTGTAATTGTCTGGCCCTACGAGCCCGATCGGTTCTTACACGCCATCCTTCCGCTTGCCACACTGGTCGTCGTACAGGGAGCGTTTGTCGCTGCGAATCGAATCAAGCAGGACCTTCCCAAGTGGGGACCCATCCTCCTGTTCGCGGGCCTCGGATTGCTGCTGCTGAACGCCACCGTGTACCAGACGCGGGCACAGGTACGAATGGTCTGGGCTCGTTTCCAGACGGTACAGGCTGTCGTTTATGCGCCCCTGAACGACTGGATCCGCGAAAACGTGCCGGACGACGCGGTCGTCGCATCGGGCCTTGATCCTTATGTGTACTGGGAAACTGGGCGATCTGCGGTTCCGGCAATGCAATTCAGGGCCGCGGACTACGGGAGGTACGACGGCTCACCAACTACACTTGCACTGGAATTCGATGAATTGATCATTGAGACCGGCATCACGTGGGCAATCGTTGTCCGCGAAGAGGGCAAGTCAGGAAGAACGATTGAAGCCTTCGTAGAGCTTCATCCCGATCGGGTCCGACTTGCCTATGAGCAAACTACAGGACCGTACACAGGGCTGATTTATGAAGTACTGCCCGAGGGTGGAGTGTTTGCCGAGCCCCTGACTACTCCACCCAGTCCGCAATGAACAGGTTCGTCTCACGCGGCAGTTCATTGCCACGGTTGGACGCGAATACAAGCTGAGTACCGTCCGAGTTAAACATCGGGAATCCGTCAAAGTCTCCCCGGAACGTAATCTGCTCCAGATTCTCACCGTCCGTGTCCACCGCCCACAGATCGAACTCGCGACCCTGGGGATCGCCCATGTTCGATGAAAAGATCACTCGATCGCCCGACGGGAAGAAGTAGGGCCCGAAGTTGGCAGCGCTGTTGTCGGTGATCTGGCGCTTGTTCGAACCGTCCGCGTCCATGACCCAGATATCGAGCTGAGATGGTCGAATCAGGCTTTGTTCGAGCAGCCTCTGGTAATCGATGATGTCATCTTCGGCCGTCGGGTGGTAGGCGCGATAAACGATCATCGTCCCGTCGCTTGAGTAGAACGGGCCGCCGTCATAGCCCACCGCATCCGTGAGACGGACCACTTCGGACCCGTCCGGCCGCATCTTGTAGATATCGAGGTCGCCATCACGTGTCGAAGTGAACACGACCCACTCACCGTCACGCGACAACGTGGCCTCGGCGTCGTAGCCCTCAGTTTCCGTTAACTGAACCAGGTTGCCGCCATCCAGGTCCGCACTGAACACGTCAAACGACGAATAGACGGCCCATACATAGCCCTGTGAGTGATCGGGCTCCGCCGGGCAGGCGTCGGAAGTCAGGTGCGTGGATGAATATACGAGTCGGTCAGTACCCGGGACGAAGTAACCGCATGTCGTGCGGCCAGACCCGGTGCTGACGAGACTCAAGTCACTCCCGTCCGTCCGCATCGTGTACTGCTGATCGCAGCCTCCATCGCGCGGCGTGGCCTGAAAGATGAGCCACTCGTCGTTGCCTGAGAAATAGGCTTCCGCATTCTGTCCACCAAACGTCAACTGCCGCAGGTTCGCCAAGTGTGATTCCCGCTCGTCGACAAGGCTATCCTGGGAAACGGATCCCGTTTCAAATCCCGGATCGGGGAGAGGAGCTGGCGCCGGTGACTCGGCCGGCGTGCACCCGACAAGTCCCGCGATAAGCAACGCACCGGCCAGACCAGGCCGTTCGGACATTCGTGATTGATTCATCCCCCGAGTTCCTCCTGTATCGACGTACGGATCGCATCGACCATGTCATCCCAACTGGCCTCGTCCGCCTTCGTCACCGTGATGAAATTATCTACCATGAACAGCGCCCGAACTCCGTCAACCTCGAACAAGCGCGATGCCAGCAGGTCGTGTTCGGCTGACTTCACGTCGAAATAGGTGCGGCCCTCATCGCCCAGGACGCTCTGATCGAGTACGAACTTCGCGGCATTCGGATTGGGGGTTCCCTGGACCTGCACGGCAGGTAAAGTCATGTGTTCCCCCTCCTTTCCGAGTGTCGCATCTGTATCGTCAGGCTACCGGACGAATCTACCCGCAGGCGGTAGGGCTTGAAAGGTGGACCCGGTAGATCACTGCCCAAAACCCTGTTGAAGAAGTTGGTCCAGGAGTTCGGTAGCGCGCGTGAGCAACGAGCGGCTGATGGTCAGGGGTGGGGTCAAGGCAAGCACGTTTGCTGAAGGTCCATCGCCCAGCAGAATCCAACCGCGTTGCAACGCTTCCAACACGATGCGACCCGCTCGCTCGGTCGCCGGCTCTCCGGTAGTCGGCTCGATGAGTTCAACTCCTAACATCAATCCCCGGCCACGCACCTCGCGAACAACTTCGTGGCGGTCAGCAAGCTGCGACAACTCTGCTTTCCACTCTGCTCCGATTATTGATGCCCGCTCGGGCAAACCGCGTCGTGCAATCTCATGCAGCGAAGCGGTCGCAGCGGCACAGGCGAGTGGGTTCCCGAGAAACGTAGATGTATGAATCGCCTCGCCGGTGGACTCAGGCCACGCAGACATCACGTCTGCACTCCCCAGGCACGCCGCGATCGGCAGCGAGCCGGACAGCGCCTTTCCGACGCAGAGCAAATCAGGCGTAACGCTTTCCTCCTGACATGCGAACCAGGATCCGGTCCGACCAAGTCCCGTGTAAATCTCGTCGAATATGAGTAGCGCCCCGAACCGGTTGCACAGCTCGGCGAGACCGGCCAGAAATCCCGCCGGCGGTTCGATGATGCCACCCCGTCCTTGTATGGGCTCCACGATCAATGCACCGACATCCCCGCCACTTTCGGCTTCAAGCGCCGCCTCAACCGCCATTAGACCGTCCTGCGCCGATTCGGTCGGAAACGGCACCCGAACGACATGTGGATTCAGTTGATCGGCAAACGGTTTCCGAAAGTGGGCCCGGTCGGTGAGCGCGAGGGCTCCGTACGTGAGTCCGTGGTAGGCTCCCGTGAATGCAAGCACCCCGGGTTTTCCGGTGGCAAGCCTGGCCGTCTTGAGCGCCGCTTCTACTGCCTCACTGCCAGAGTTCGCCAGGATTGAGCGCGAATCAGGTATCGGAGACCACCTGGCGAGAGCCTCCAACAACCGCAGCTTGGATACCGGCGGGTGAACGTCGCCGAGTCCATGCATCTGGCGAGTCAGTTGCTTTCGGATCGCGGCTGCGATGCGCCGGTTGCCATGACCGGCTGCGGCCACGCCGAAACCCGCGGTCAGATCTACGTACCGGTTGCCGTCGGGGTCCCAGACATTGCTGCCGCTGGCCTTGCGCCAGAAGATGGGGAAGTCACGCGCCCGATACGTGATGTTGCGCGACTCCACTCCGGCCAGCCGGCGGGTAAGCGCACGGGACAGCCGGCCGGGTACCGGCCCGGTAAGTCTGGGCGGAAGGTTGCTGCTGGTCGCGTTTGTCATCGAGTCAGGCTAACCCTGACGCAGCGGAAGCGTCAACGAATCAACAATCCGGAAGGACATTCTAGTGGTAGAAGGAAAAGTCGTGATGATCTCGGGAGGCTCCAAAGGCCTCGGTGCCGCACTGGCCCGGCGGTTTGCTGGTGAAGGGGCGGTGGTTTCGATTTGCGCCCGGGGATCGGGTGAGCTGAACACCCTGGCCGACGAACTGCGCAGCGCCGGAGGAAGAGTGTTCGCCTCGTCTGTCGACGTTGCGTCCGAGTCCAACGTCGCTGAATGGGTACGAGCCACGCACGATCAATTCGGCCGAATCGACGCGCTGGTCAACAATGCGTCGATGCTGGGTCCCCGCACCGGGATCGAGTCATATCCCGTCGATGCGTGGCGATCCGTCATTGACGTCAACCTTACCGGCGCATTCCTGTGTGCCCGTGAAACGATTCCGGCTCTGCGAGAAACCCGGGGCGCAATGGTCCACGTATCTTCGGGTGTCGGTGACCACGGGCGCCCCTTCTGGGGTGCTTACTGTGCATCGAAGAACGGTCTCGAGGCGATGTCCGAGATGTTGGCCGGTGAACTTGCCGAAGACGGGATCCGATCCAATGCGGTCGATCCCGGAAAAATGCGAACGGAAATGCGGGCTGCGGCCTATCCCGAGGAAGATCCGTTGACGCTGCCTCTACCAACCGACGTAACCGATGTCTTTCTCTACCTGGTGTCCGACGCCGCTCGGGAAGTAACCGGGCAGCGGTTCCAGGCACAGAATTTCGATATGCCCGGCTAGCCGCTCACCAGTCGTAAACCGTCCAGGCGCCACAGTCTTCCGACGAGCACACCAGGCGCACTCGAAAGGGAGAGTTGCTCGCCCGCGGCGCTGGATGTTTTTCGACGTGGCGCAGCATTGTTGACGCGCACTCCGGGCATGCCGGCTCACCACCGGGAGTCGGCTTGCCACGATCTGTAGTTTCTACGGCCTGAGCCTGCTCTGGTCCGAGCAGGCTGCCTGGCCCCTCTTCCTTGTTGCTCATGCCCGAACGATACCGCTATCCTGTGCCATATGCATCTACAGATTCGTCGCATCAGCACTTCCTCTGCCTTCCTGGTCGGAATGGCGCTTCACGGCCTCATCGGGTTCCTCGTAGGAATCGGACTTGCCGTGATCGCCGG
>JBDHMQ010000029.1:0-12458 GCA_039656095.1 Gemmatimonadota bacterium
CGTCGCATGAAAATCCGATCGATCAATTTCCACATCTCCCCGAGCAAATGCACGTTCGTTCCCGAGGAATTCCGCAACATCTGAGTCGACGATGATCGGCTCCCCGCCTGGTTCCGTCGCCGGAATCGTCATTCGAGGTCTTCCCGTAGCAATCGATCGACTATTGGCTGCCGCTGCTCGGAAGAAAGTCGCCCGGGGGCCATCGAGCTGTGCGCCCGTAGCCAGCCGAACAAGGCGCACGTTCTGCTCCGCAATGATCTGATCGGTGGCCTCAAAATATGTGAGGTGGTCGGCATCGAGAGAACGTGTCGTATCACGGTATACAACATTGCCGATCATTTCCGCCCGCTCTTCCGTCTCATAATGCACGGCACTGTCTCCTGACATGACCGCGTCGCCGCACCACAGAGTTACCGTTCCACCGCCAAGGTAGGTGGTATAGGCACCATCACTGTTCGGCACTCCAACCGAGCGTTTGGACTGCGCCTGGATTCTCAGTGAACACCGCGAACCCTGGGCCAGCGCAGGGCTTGCAGCTACGATCGACGCTGCACTGGTCGCGCCGAGAACAAACACGACGGCCCGGAGTCGTTTGAGACCCATCACATTGGCACCTCAACGTTTGGCCGTGAGACACTCCAGTCAGTCGTCTCGATATTCTGCAGGGCTGGATCCGTGACAAGACCGACTCCGCGCTCAACGGTCCCGTCTCCATGCGTCAGTACCCAACTAGCATCCGTCGTTAGCCGATCGGTCAGGGCCTCAAACGCCAGAGAATCTGTCTCGAGCCGGGCCGGTGTATCACCACGCATGCGACCGTCCAGCACAACGTCTCCGTATACGGTCATATCACCTGACTCAGGGTCATACTCGCCCGAATTCGAAGTCAGGGTACCGCGGCTGTTACCGGCTCCGTCAAAGAACTCAATTTCGAGGTGTCGGAAGTCTACAACGGATGCGTCTTCGTATGTGTAGGCCGTGTCGGCGACCAGTTTTCCCCTTCGAATTCCGTCCAGAGTCATAAAGTGCTCGACACTGAACATCACCTGATCCGCGCCGTCGGCAAACACCGAAGGAGCGTCACCTGTCGCCGCTTCATTGTCACCGCAAGTCACCGCAGCCGCCGAGAACGTCAAGATCACGAGCAGGCGATACGGACGACCGTACAGGCTCACGCGATTCCCGCCTTCAACAGATCATGCAGATGAACGATTCCCAGGAGTTCGCACTCGGGAGATACTACGGGTAGCGCCATGATTCCGTGCCGGCGTAGACAGGCTCCAGCATCGGTAGCCATGGCTTCCGGAGCGATTGTGTGGGGCGATTGGTTCATCGCTTCAGCTACCCGCCGGGTCAGGAAGTCCGGATGTTCGGCAGCCAGCCGTGTGAGGTCACCTGCGGTGAGGACACCGATCACCCGATCGTCATCATCCAGCACCGGGACGGTTCCTCGTCGATGGGCGATTTCGTGCGTAGCAACTGCAAGAAGATCGTCGGGTCGGAGACGCGGCACCGAATCCTCTCCAGTGACCATGACGTCCCGTACAAGCCATGTAAGTCGGCGCCCCAACTCGCCACCGGGGTGCAGTCGGGCGAAGTCCTCTGCCGTAAAGTCTCGTAACTCGGCCAGCGCCATTGCGAGAGCGTCACCCATCGCGAGCGACGCAGTGCTGCTCGCTGTCGGTGCGAGATCCAGCGGACAGGCCTCGACTACTACACCGATGTCCAGGACGATGTCCGCTTCACGGCCCAAACGCGACGACCGGACCGAAGTCATACCAATGATCGGAAGCGTCAGGCGACGGATCGTTGGTATCAGGCCCGCGATTTCGTCTGATTCGCCGCTCTTGGAAAGGATCATCACCGCATCTCCCGCTACTAGCATTCCCAGATCGCCGTGAATTCCCTCGGCCGGATGCAGGAAAACGGCTGGCGTTCCAGTAGACGAAAACGTGGAGGCAAGCTTGCGCGCAACAACACCTGACTTACCCATTCCTGTCACAACAAGCCGACCGGAAACGTTGAAAATGAGGCGAACCGCTGCAACAAACTCGCTGCCGAGATGTTCTTTGAGGGCGTCGACGCTGGCACTCTCAATTCGCAGCACCTCCCGGCCGCGCGCGAGGATCCTTCCGTCATCGATCTTACCAGCGGTTTGCTCAGCCACCCTGGGTTCGGTCCCATCGCTGGAAACACTCGTCTACGTATGCTTCGACGAGCCCACTCCATTCACCACGCGCGGTCAGTAGAGCTTCGGCAAACTCCCGAACGGCCCCTTCGCCTCCAGCCGCCGAACTGATCCATCGGGCTTCAGTGGTGACTTCGGTCGCCGCATCAGGGACCGTTGCAGGAAGGCCCACCGTTCGGAGGACAGGCAAGTCGGCCAGATCATCACCGATAAAAGCTGCCTGTTCCCATCCAGCACCGGCGCGCTGAAGCACCAGCTCCACGACCGGCAGTTTATCGAATGGGTCCACTTGATGGATTTCATCGATGCCGAGGTCTGCGGCCCGCGCCCGAACTGCCGGTGACACTTTTCCGGATACGATGGCGATCTTGAGTCCGGCACGTTGGAGCATCATCAGTCCCACGCCGTCGCGCACGTGAAATTTTCTGGCCTCGAAAGGGGTGGCCTCGCCATCCGCAACGTAGATTCCTCCGTTGGTGAGTACTCCATCCGCGTCCAGGATCACTACCCGAATGCGAGACGCAAGCTCCGCCGGTATGGTCGATGTCTGGTTCACAGACCGGACTCGGGATTTGAGGCGGCCCGTATTCGGAGAAGTCCCTCCAACAGCAATTCCAGGTCATCAAGAGGAAGCATATTCGCTCCGTCGGAGGGTGCTGAGGCAGGATCGGGATGGACTTCTATGAACAAGCCGTTCGCGCCTGCTGCTACAGCCGCCCGAGCAAGCGACTCGATATGCACCGGTTCTCCACCACTCGCGACGCCATCTGAACCGGCGGCCGGAAGCTGCACAGAATGGGTTGCATCGAACAGCACTGGACAGGAGCATACCGTCTGCATGATGGAGAACCCCCGCATATCCACCACCCAACGACCATACCCAAAGAAAGTGCCGCGCTCCGTAACCGCGACCTCCGAGTCTCCAGCAGCTCGCACTTTCTCGGCAGGATGGCGCATTTCATCCGGAGCCATCCACTGCCCCTTCTTTATATTTACCGGAAGGCCGGTCGCGCCCGCTGCAGTCAGAAGGTCCGTCTGACGACAGAGGAACGCGGGGATCTGAAGCGCATCCACTGTCTCGGCCAGAATCTCCACTTGATGGCTCTCGTGAACATCTGTAAGCACCGGAAGACCAGTTTCATCCCGGATTCGCGCCAGTTCAGCTGCTCCACTCGCCAACCCCGGGCCCCGTGGTGACGACAGACTAGTACGATTCGCCTTGTCAAAGGACGCCTTGAAGATCGCAGTGACGCCAGTCTTCGCAGCGACACTCTTTATGTGCTGTGCGACCCTGATATTCAGATCAGCGTCTTCGAGCACGCACGGCCCGGCGATCAACAGGAAACTGTCAGTCGAAAACAATGCTCCGCGCTTGCTCATTGTGTACCGGCCGGTTGCCGTTCGGCTGTTTCGGACTGCTCCACAACTTCAAGAGAAGTCGTTTCTCGACTCTCACGGCGTTCAATCGCCGCTCCAACAAACGCCGCGAACAATGGGTGTGGCCGGGTTGGGCGCGACTTGAGTTCGGGGTGAAACTGTGTTGCGATGAAGAACGGGTGTTCCGAGAGTTCAACAATTTCGACCAGGCCACCGTCCGGTGACGTACCGCTCAATCGAAGTCCTGCTTCGGACAGCTGATCTCTGTAATCGTTGTTGAGCTCATAACGATGCCGGTGGCGCTCTGAGATCTCTGCTTCTCCGTAGATCTCGCTCACTCGGCTACCCGCCTCGAGATGACATGGGTATGCCCCCAGACGCATGGTCCCACCCTTATCCGTCACCTTCAGTTGCGAGTCCAGCAAGGAGATCACGCGATGCGGCGAGGTCGGCTCAAACTCCGAGGAATCGGCTCCGTCCAACCCACAGACATTGCGAGCGAACTCGATGACTGCGCACTGCAACCCGAGACATATCCCCAGAAACGGGACTCCAGTCTCTCGCAACTGCCTGACTGTATCGACCATACCTGCAATGCCCCGCCCGCCGAATCCACCTGGGATTAGAACGGCGTCGTACCGATCCATAGCATGAGTAGCCGACCCCTCGATCGATTCGGACGATAGCCAGTCGATATCGACACCGGTGTCGTGTGCAATCCCGCCGTGAATCAGAGCCTCTTGTATGGACTTGTAGGAGTCCACGAGAGACGTGTACTTCCCGACCACCGCGATTCGAACGGCTCCATTGGAAGGATTCTTTACCCGATCCACCATCGACTGCCATGCGGACAAGTCCGGCTCGTTGGTTTCGAGTCCCAGGAGATCGATGATCGCCGAGTCGAGGCCTTGCTCGTGATACCGCAACGGAACTTCATAGATGGAGTCGAGATCTCTGGACTCGATCACATTCCGCATTTCCACATTGCAGAACCGTGAAATTTTCCGGCGAATTTCCTCGGACAAAGGCCATTCAGTTCTACAAATGAGTACGTCAGGCTGAATGCCGATCTGCATCAACTCACGTACAGAATGCTGGGTCGGCTTCGTCTTAAGCTCACCAGCCGCCGCAAGGTATGGCACAAGCGTCAGATGGACGAACAGCGAACGCCGGCGACCCACGTCCTGGCGAAACTGCCGGAGAGCTTCAAGAAACGGCAGTGACTCGATGTCGCCCACCGTTCCACCGACCTCCGTAATCACTACGTCATAGTCCTCGGCCAGCCGACGGATGTACGATTTGATCTCGTCCGTCACATGCGGCACAACCTGCACCGTGGCTCCGAGATAGTCTCCCCGCCGTTCCTTCGTGATGATGTTCTGGTAAATTCGACCCGTCGTCACGTTGTTAGACTGCGACAGTGACACGTCGACAAAACGCTCATAATGGCCCAGGTCCAGATCCGTCTCAGCACCGTCGTCGGTCACATAGACCTCTCCGTGCTGGAATGGGGACATCGTTCCTGGATCGACATTGATATACGGATCAAACTTCTGGATCGTGACAGAAAGACCACGCTCTACGAGCAGCCGCCCGATAGAGGCTGCGGCAATACCTTTCCCCAGGGACGACACAACGCCCCCCGTCACGAAAATGAACCGGGTCTTGCCCGCCGGTTGGTCAGACATTGGACTCCTATTTTCCATGCATGTTATCGACTTTAGTACTCAATATTTGATTGGCTCGTTCCAGGTCCTGCGTCACATCTACGCCGGCCTCAGGTGCCGCTACGATCCGTACATCAATCTCCATCCCTGCTTCCAGCGCACGTAACTGCTCGAGTCGCTCCACTTTTTCGAGGGCAGATTCCGGCAATCGAACCCAACTCTCCAATGCGTCAGCCCTGTAGACGTAAAGCCCGATATGGCGCAACCACAGACGTGTCTCATCTCCAAACGGCGGAGTGCCGTCTCGCGCAAATGGAATCGGAGCCCGGCTGAAGTAGAGCGCCTTGCCATTAGCGGCCCGGACGACTTTTACGATCGCTGTGGACTCCCACTCACGCGCATTCTTAATCGGTGTCGCGAGCGTCGATATATCGGCTCCACCATGTACGGCATCAATAGCCTCACTTACCGCCTCGGCAGGCAGAAACGGCTCGTCGGCCTGGAAATTCACGACTACTCCCACACCCTTCCCCCACTCGCCTCGGAGTACTTCCGCAACTCGATCCGTACCTGAAACGTGGGAGGACGACGTCAAACAAACTTCGCCGCCAAACGCGGATACGACAGATGAGATTTCCTCACTGTCAGTCGCGACAACCACTCGATCCACGGACGGCACGGACATCGCACGAGTCCAGGTCCACTCGATGAGTGGCCGACCAGCAATAATCTGCAGGGGTTTTCTGGGGATACGCAGGCTACCGATCCTCGCTGGCAGAACACAGAGGACGGTCATCAGATGCGCGTTTCGGGTCTCAGAGTCGGTCCGTACACGCCCCGTAACGTAATGCGCGCCAGAAGCCGATGTCAAAGGCCTCGCGGTATGGCGGCCCGGCCCGGCGCATCACAAATCTCCGGGAAATCGGAGCAGGCCGTAAACCACTGCGTCAAGGTCGCTCCCACCTGGATCGACTGCCACAGCGAGTTCAAAGAAAGACAGTCTGAATCCAGAAATAAAGTTCGTTTCAAATCCTGCCTTGTCGCCCTCGCCCCACCCCGCCCCGGTGGCAGCGCGGAGAAACACTTTCGGAGCCCCCAACATGCCGATGCGAAATGCCTCCAGGGGTATGAGGTACGTTATCTGTCCGAATGCCAGGCGACTTCCGCGTTCAGCAAGCAATGGGATCGTGGGGAGTGTGGCTCTTCCCCCGACGGCCGTCCAACGTTGCCCGGGAGATGATCCCGAAACATCACCCCGCAAGAATACAGAGGCCTCTACACCGTGACCGGCGAAGCCCGGTCTCTTCCAGTGCCCTTGCACCTCTCCGATGACGTACGTGAAGTCGCCGGCGACAGAGGAATCTGCCACTTCAACGGTCGTCGAAAGATTCAGGGATGTGAGAGCAGTTCGACGACGAACGGCAGCTCCCAGCTTCACCGTCCAGACTTCTCCACCGTCGATTCCCGGATTGGGTTCAGATTCATCTCCAGAAAGCAGTACAAATCGGTCCGATGCGGTCAGACTCCGCGCCTTTTCCCACTCCACCTCAACGATAGGAGACCATCGTGCCGTTTTGGTGCCTCGAAGAAAAAACGCAATACGATCGGCTTCGTAATAGTTGCGGAAATCATCCCCAGCGAACAGAAAGGAAAGCGTATTGGCGATATCCCCACGTACCCACCCCTCGTTGGTACGCGTCACCCGCTCAGCTTCTGCCCCGAAGCGAAGACTCGCGGTCGGATACCAGCTCTGGCGGACTGTGCCTTCGAACCGTCCACGATCAGTCTTAAGGCGGATGTGGCCTTCGAGTGACGGTTGCCAACCCCAGTCGATCTGTCTGACGGTCGCCCCAAGGCCAATCGTCCAACCGTCGACGCGCTGATACGTCGGAAACCCGATTCCTGAGAGGCCATGCAGAGTGAGCGTCTCGAGAATCTCGCCAACGGGGGTAATACGGATTTCGACGTCATCCGAGACCACCTCATACATATCGTTGGGCCGGTAGGTAAGCAGGCCTACAATTTCCGCCCGCTGGGATGAATAATACCCCCCACCCAGCACCAACACCTGTCCCCCAACCCGGGCCCCAGGCCTGAGAAACAGGTCGCCACCGACTACAGCGATGTCGCCGGTGACCTCACCTTCGATTCTGACATCAGCCTCAAGCACGAGAAGATCAGAATCGATTCGATCTGATACCCGGAGCACCGTGTCCGACGAAATAATCACATACCGGTTGGCGTCAAGGAAGTCTTCGAAACGACGCTCCGCCGGCCAATCCGGCCGAGGATCGAACCGGATCTCTTGCGCGTAAACTGACCCGGATCCAAGGATCAGCAATGCGAATGCGAGAATGACACCACGGCACGTCACCAGTTCAGCTCCTTTCCCCAGTGCTCCCAGGCGATGGCCTCCCGTTCTGGTCTCCGCTCAGGAAGCGAACTGAATCCGTCCGGATATCCGATTCCCAACATAGATACCACAGGCACATCGTCTGGAATTCCCAAAATCATCCGGACTGCCGGTTCACGGTACCCGGTGATCCACACCGCCGCGAGGCCTAGATCCGCAGCTGCAAGCGCCATGCTCTGCACGCCCGCCGCAACATCCAACGGGTGGCTGGGCCTACCATGACCACTTATGTGCGAATGCACCCTGGCACAGGCAACAATCAGGACTGGGGCACCACGGACTAATGGGCTGTGAAATGCTTCAGCGGCCAACCTGTGCCGCGTAAGCGGATCCTGAACGACCACATACGTCCATGGCTGCGCCTCATTAGCCGACGGCGCGTAGCAGCCACAGTCCAGGATTCGAGCGAGGGCGCTGGCTTCAACACCACGATCGTCAAATGCCAGAACACTCTGTCTGTTCCGCAACAGTTGAAACACCCGCGAAAGGTGGCTCATGATCGATTAGCCCCTGGGATGATATCGGCGGTGCTCCTCGACCAGGAATGACCGGTCGACATGCGTATAAATCTGTGTCGTAGAAATATCCGCGTGACCAAGCATCTCCTGGACAGCTGCAAGTCCCGCTCCATTCTCCAGTAGGTGCGTCGCAAAAGAGTGTCTGAATGTGTGCGGCGTCACAGTTCCCAACCGAGTTCCTGCAGCCCGGGCCGCGTCTACATGACGCCGGACAATTTTCCAAGCCCCGGTTCGGCTGAGTTGTCTCCCATGGTGATTGAGAAACACGGTCCCCCCAGAATCGCCCCGGTCCTGGTCTGGGCGCGCCTCTCGAAGGTACCGCTGCAGAGCACGTACCGCACTGCCGCCGAGGGGCACAAAACGTTGTCGTTCTCCCTTGCCACGGACTATAGCCAAGCCTTCATCGAGGCGCAGGTCACGTACTCGAAGTCCGGTTAATTCGGATATCCTAACACCGCTCGCATACAACACTTCCAGCATGGCTCTATCCCGCAATGCTTTCGAATCCTCAATAGGAATGGCCGCCAGTACGGCCAACACCTGATCGTAACTCATCACGTGCGGTAACGACCGTCCAGGCGGTGGAGCATCGAGGCCTTCCGTTGGGTCCGCAGTCAGATACCCTTCCGCAACAAGAAACCGAAAGTAAGTACGCAGCGAGGACCGATTTCGAGCCAGCGAACGGGCGGATAGTCCCTGCTCTGAGAGTGCCGCAAGATAGGCACGTAGCTCAGCGAGTCCCACTGAAACGGGGGCAGGTTTGCCGGCCGCGACGACGTGAGTCACCATCCGACGACAATCTCTCAAGTAGGCGGACACGGTACTTGGCGCCCGTCTCCGTTCAAACCGAAGATAATCCGCGAATTCTTCGAGGCGGAACTCTCCAGGCAGTCCATTCGTGGCGCGTGTCACTCGTTCAACGTCTCGTCAGAATCCGCTTGTCTCGTTCGCCACCATAATATTCCCAGCACGATGGCAAGTCCTGTTGCCACGATTGCAGCGGTCGTATTCACTGTGCTCAATGGAGCCAAAAGGCGGGGAAGGTTTCGCGAGAAGAAAGCTCCGGCCCAAATCAACGCGCCATACCAGGCGGCTGAAGCGACCATCAAAGGAATTGCGGTGCGCCAGAATCCAAGCCGACTAATTCCCGCAAACGCAGGGACCAGAACTCTGAACACAGGAAAGAACCGACTGACAAGAACCGTGATGGTTCCATATTCTTCGTAGAATTCCGACATTCGGTGGAGCTGAGCGGGCCGTAAGAGCCAGCGCCCCCATCTGCTGGAAAACAGTCCGGCACCATATCGGTAGGCAGCCAGATAAACGCCCAGCGCGAGGGCCAGGTTACTCAGCCACGCGACCAGGAAAACGATGTCGGCTCGCAGGAAACCCCTCTCGGCAAGAATTCCGCCCGCAAGCACGGCGAGATCGGATGGTACAGGGGGAAATACATTCTCGATGGCTGCGCCCACGCCAACGAGCACGTATGTAACTTCGACCGGCACACTGCTGATCAGGCCAAGTAGGGCTTCGAGGCGCTCGAGCATCGGCTTAACAATCCTGGCGGTTTACGTCCGGCGCATCCGTTTTAGGAGTCCTGTTAATCAGGACTGTCGCCATTACGGCAAGACCTTCTTTCCGTCCGATCCAGCCCATGCCCTCGTTGGTCTTTCCCTTCACGCAAACCTCGCGGGCGGTAACCCCTAGCAGGCCGGCGATTCTCTCCTCCATCGATCTGGCATATGGCTGGATCCTGGGTTGCTCTGCAATGACTGTGATGTCTGCATTTACAACCTTGAATCCATCCGCTTCCAACATTTCCATTACTCGTGTCAGCAATTGGCAAGAATCCGCCCCTGCATAGGCAGGATCGTCATCCGGAAAACTCTCACCGATGCTTCCCAGCGACGCAGCGCCAAGCAGGGCGTCGGTAACCGCGTGGAGAACCGCATCACCATCGGAGTGACCAGACAGGCCCGGAGAATCGGGAATCGTAATCCCGCCCAACACGAGTGGTCGGGAGGCAGAAAAGCGATGCGAGTCATATCCGGTCCCGACACGCACGAGGGGCTACCCGCGGCGGCCTACGCGGCCGGCGCGGTCCTCCCAAGGATACGAAGGGCGAGATGTGCAGCATTGCGGGAATTGTCGATTCCCACGGTCGCCACGGGTACACCGGGAGGCATCTGTACGATCGACAGGAGAGCGTCAAGGCCGCCCAGGGTGCCAGCCGAAACAGGGACACCGATGACCGGGAGTGTCGTGTGTGACGCTACTACACCCGGCAGGGCCGCAGAAAGACCTGCACCGCAGATCACAACACCGAAGCCCTGCTCACTAGCCTCGCGAGCCAGTTTGCTGGTCATCTCTGGCTCTCTGTGCGCACTGCTGACGACGACCTGAACATCCACGCCCGCTTCGATGAGAACATCGACGCCTTTTTGCATTACCGGCATGTCAGATTCGGAGCCCATGAGCACGAGTACGCGATTCACTCAGACTCCCACCGTCGCGTCACAATCGCGACATTATGTCCGCCAAATCCAAACGAGTTGGACAGCGCCACTTTTATATCCCGATCGATGGACTCATTCGGAACATAATTCAGGTCACATTCTGGATCCGGCGAGTTGTAGTTAATTGTAGGAGGAATCCGACCCCTCTCGCATGCCAGAAGACATACCGCTGCTTCTATGGCGCCGGCCGCACCCAGGGTATGACCCGTCATAGATTTTGTGGAGCTCACTAACAGGACTGAGGCATGCTCTCCAAATAGTGTTTTCAGAGCGGCCGTCTCCGTGGCGTCGTTGGCCGGCGTAGATGTACCGTGTGCATTCACATACTGCACATCAGCAAGTTCCACATCCGCATCAGCCAACGCATCTCGCATTGCCAGTTGAGCCCCACCGCCACCGGGTACCGGCGCAGTCATGTGGTACGCATCCGCGCTCTGCCCGAACCCCGCGATCTCACCCAGAATTGTCGCGCCTCGAGCCAGGGCATGTTCGGCAGACTCCATCACAAACATGCCTGAGCCTTCGCCGACCACGAACCCGTCCCGAGTCGCATCGAAAGGCCTCGATGCCGTTTCGGGAGACTCGTTTCTTCTGGACAGGGCCTTCATTGATGCAAACCCGGCCATGCACAATGGGGTTACTGTGGCTTCCGTACCCCCGACAATCATCACGTCGGCTTCGCCGTTGCGGATGGATCGAAGTGCGAGGCCCACGGCATGTGCACTGGAAGCACACGCGGACACTGTCGCATAATTTGGCCCCCGGGAACCATACCGCATGGATATCATACCCGCAGCCATGTCGGCGATGAACATAGGAATAAAGAATGGTGAAACTCGCTGCGGACCCTTATCCAGCAATTTGCTGTGCTGGGCTTCCAGGGTTGATAAGCCACCGATCCCACTTCCCACGATAACTCCGACTCTATCGTTGGGTGTCTCGGGCGACATATCCTCTAGTCCCGCCTGCCGAACCGCCTGGTCGGCGGTAGCTACCGCAAACTGCAGAAATCGATCCGCACGTCGGGCTTCTTTTCGATCCATATACTGCTCTGGATCGAAGCCCTTTACCTCGCAAGCGAAGCGAACATGACGGCGCATTTTCTCAGTCATCGTGACTCTCCGCAATGTCCCAGCAAGTCAGTCCTGTTGCTTACTGAGATACTCGATGGCGTTACCAACAGTCTGCATCTTCTCGGCGTCTTCGTCCGGAATTTCAACTTCGAATTCCTCTTCGAATCGCATGACCAACTCAACCGTGTCGAGGGAGTCTGCACCAAGATCTTCGACAAACGATGCGTCGTTTGTGACCTTCTCAAGCTCGACACCAAGTTCGTCGGCGATGATTTCGCGTACTTTGTCTGCGGTATCCGACATTCTGCGTTACTCCTGTAAGTTGTGGTACGGCCCACTGAATCAGCCGTGCATTACCATTCCGCCGTCGACAACAAGAACCTGACCCGTCATATAGGCCGACGCCGGGCCTACGAGAAACCGAACAACACCAGCGATGTCTTCCCCGTCTCCGATACGGCCGAGTGGGATTTGTTCAGCAAGTTCTGCGCGAGTGCTGTCGCCCAATTCAGCGGTCATGTCTGTAGCGATGAATCCTGGAGCGACCACATTCACGAGTACACCCCTGGATGCCAGCTCCAGAGCCGCCGATTTCGACAAGCCTATGAGTCCCGCCTTTGAGGCGGAATAGTTGGCCTGACCACGGTTCCCCGTCAAGCCTACGACACTGGAAATATTGACGATGCGACCACCGCGCCGCTTCATC
>JBDHMQ010000030.1:0-11672 GCA_039656095.1 Gemmatimonadota bacterium
GTTGGCCTGACCACGGTTCCCCGTCAAGCCTACGACACTGGAAATATTGACGATGCGACCACCGCGCCGCTTCATCATCCCGCGCGCCACCGCACGCGTGAGATTGAACGCTCCCCGAAGATTCGTATCCAGTACTGTATTCCAATCGTCATCTTTAAGCCGTACCAGAACATTGTCCCTGGTAACCCCCGCGTTATTGACGAGGATGTTCACCGGACCAAGATCACTTTCGACCTGCTTGACCAATTCGATGCACGCACCCGGCTCCGCAACATCGCAGGAATATCCGTTCGCTTCCCCAGACAGTGAACGGGCGGCGGCGACTGCTCCATCCAGGCCACGGGCTACACATGCAACACTTGCCCCCGCTTCAGAAAGCGCCGATGCGATAGCCAGGCCAATTCCTCGGGAGGCCCCTGTTACGATTGCAACCTGTCCGTCCAACTCAGCCATCAAACGCCTCCACAAGAAGTGCGATTTCTTCCGGATTGCCTGCCCGTACGACCGGACGCCGGCGCTCAATCCGTCTCAGAAGTCCGGTCAGAACAGCCCCCGGGCCAATCTCCATCCACAAGTCTGGCTCAAATGACTCCATGGCTCCTATGGATTCTACCCACCGAACAGGAGAGGTCAACTGCTGGATCAGTAAGTCACGGCCTGTCGCAGCATCTGTGACGGGCTCGGCAGATGCGTTAGTGACGACCGGAAATCCAGGATCCTCCATCTGGATGTCCGCCAAGACCGCCTGCAATCCATCGCGCGCAGCCACCATCAGGGGTGAATGAAACGCCCCACTGACACTGAGTGGTACGACTTTCCTTGCCCCTGCTTCCAGCGCAGCAGAGGAGGCCATAGCTACGCCTTGTTCGTCGCCGCTGATTACCACCTGGCCGGGTGCGTTGAAATTCGCTGGTACACAGGTTCCCTCAGAGATCGTAGCACATAGATCCGATACTGCCTCCGCGTCGAGACCGAGTACCGCCGCCATGGTTCCGGGGCGCTCGGTACCGGCAACCGCCATTAATTCTCCCCGCCGTCGCACGACCCCCAGGGCATCAGGAAATGACAGGCTACCCGCTGCCAGCCACGCGCTGAATTCACCCAGCGAATGTCCGGCAGCTACTACCACAGACGAACGAATCGCCGATGGGAGTGACAACCATACCGCGTAACTGTGCAGTAGAATGGCAGGTTGGGCGTTTTCAGTACGACGAAGTTCGTCTTCCGGACCATCGTGGCATACTCGACTGAGTGAAAAACCGAGTATTTCATCCGCCTCTTCATAGAGACGCCGGATGGTGGGATCCCCGACCGCGAGTTCGGCGCCCATTCCGACGTACTGGGAGCCCTGTCCCGGCAACATCAGTGCAATGCGCTTGCTCATTGACCCGTCCGTGTGTGATTCCGGCCGGTAGCCAGGCGAGAATCCGTCTCTAGAACTCTTCGACCTGTATTACTTCACGATCCCCGTAATACCCACAACCCGGACAAACTCGGTGGGGTCGACGAGGGTCACCACAACGCGGGCAACTCTGCGTGGACGG
This sequence comes from Gemmatimonadota bacterium, assembly GCA_039656095.1. Classification (GTDB taxonomy): domain Bacteria; phylum Gemmatimonadota; class Gemmatimonadetes; order Palauibacterales; family Palauibacteraceae; genus JARFPW01. The sequence continues at coordinate 1,545 of JBDHMQ010000030.1, forward strand.
GGACTGCTCATTCTGTTGGCCTCCGCGGCGCTTACGCTTGCGCTGCTTGGAGGTCCTTCTCTTGGGTACGGCCATCGTCAACCTTCCTGATTCTCGTCATCGTCGACCGCATCGGTCTCCGTCAGATTGCGGAGCGCTTCCCAACGCGGGTCCGTTGTGTCAATCCGGCAATCGCAACCATCAGCGTTCAAATCCGTCCCGCAGATAGCACACAATCCCTTGCATTCCGGCCGGCAAAGTGCGTACACCGGCAATTCCAGCAACAATTCCTCTCGTAACGCAGGCAGGAGGTCCAGTTTCTCCAGTCGTTCGTCCAGCGCATATAGACCGAGGGACTCGTCCCACGGATCGATGTCTGGCTCAAACCGAATATCAATCGCCGTTTCCAAGTCGCTGGACTGGCCAACCAGACATCGACGACAACGGACCTGCAACGTCGCCGAGACCTTCCCGGTTACGTGAACTCCGCCGCTCTCCGATTCGATCGCCCGCAGCTCAGCACTCGGCTGACCAACGAATTGCACCTCGCCACCATCCCACCCCTCCTCGAGTGGGAACTTCCCGGCCCAAGTAACGAAACCCTCGCCAGAGCGAGGTCGCACCATCAAAACTGCCGGCAAGCCTTTATCCATACCACCAGATGCGCACTCTGTCAATTGTTTCTTACGCCCCCAGCGCACTCAGAGCCATCGACTCACAGTCTGTCGACGCCTGCGAAGAAAAATGCTGATTCAATCCCGGCGTTAGCGTCTGAATCGGAAGCATGGATTGCATTGCGTTCTTTACTCTCCGCGTAGAGAGCTCGAACCGTTCCTTCATCTGCTTCCGCCGGGTCTGTTGCACCGATCACTTGTCTGAGATGTGCCACGGCGTCGTCTCGTCGCAGAAGCATCGGCATACATGGACCCGATGTCATGAACTCCACGAGCGAGTCGAAGAACGGTCGCTCTCGGTGGACCGAATAGAACTCCTTGGCCTGTGGCTTTCGCAACTGAATGACACGGGAAGATACCAGTTGGAATCCCTCGGCCTCCAGATGCGCAAGAATAGTTCCCGCCTTCCCAGATCCAAATGCATCCGGCTTTACAATAGTCAGTGTATAGGTACCCGCCATATCGATATCCTCTAGATTCGTTCTTGTAGAAGGTCGACGAAATCTGCGGGCCGCTTTGCAACTGCAATTCCGCAGACTTCGAAGGCTCTCATTTTTTCTATTGCGGTGCCCTCAGAACCAGAGATGATCGCTCCCGCATGCCCCATCCGACGTCCTGGCGGCGCTGTCTGACCCGCAATGAAACCGACTACCGGTTTCTTCATGTGATCGCGGACAAATTCTGCTGCCACCTGCTCGTCAGTTCCACCAATTTCGCCCATCATCGCTACCGCGATCGTATCCTCGTCTGCCTCAAACGCCCTGAGACAATCGACGAAATCGGTACCGATAAGTGGATCGCCCCCAATTCCGACACAGGTAGACTGTCCGAGACCAGCGCGTGTCAGCTGGTATACAACTTCATACGTAAGGGTGCCAGAGCGGCTGACTACACCGATCCTGCCTGATGTTACGATCTGACCCGGCAGGATACCGACTTTACAGATTCCGGGTGTAATCAACCCCGGACAGTTCGGACCCAGGAGCCGAACCCCTTTTTCCTCGACGTAGGGCAAGACCCGCGTCATATCGGCAACCGGAACCCCCTCTGTGATACAGACAATCAAATCAACGCCGGCATCTGCGGCCTCGAAAATAGCATCTGCAGCGAACCGCGCGGGCACATAGATCACGCTTGTGTTCGCGCCAGTTTCACCGACGGCACGTGCCACGGTATCAAATACCGGCACCGAGTCGGCGAATGTCTGCCCTCCCTTACCCGGCGTTACACCAGCAACGACCTGAGTCCCATACTCCATCATCTGTCGTGTATGAAACGATCCGTCGCGGCCCGTGATCCCCTGGACGACCAGTCGAGTCGATGCATCGATCAAGATGCTCATTTCGCCTCCCCCGCCGCAGCCGCCGCCAGTTCGACGCCGCGCTTCACGACCTCGTCCATATCGGTCATTGCCGTAAACCCGTTTTCCCGTAGAATTTCAACCGCCAACTCTTCGTTCGTACCTGTGAGGCGAATCGTAAGCGGCATATCAAGGTCGATGCGCTTCGTGGCTTCGACGATCCCGTTTGCGACATCATCACACCTCGTAATCCCGCCAAAAATATTGAACAGGATGGATTTGACGTTGGGGTCTGCCGTGATGATCTCCAGGGCCGTCACTACTTTGTCGGGGTTCGAAGAACCACCGATGTCGAGAAAATTCGCGGGGCTTCCGCCGTAGTACTTGACGAGGTCCATCGTTGCCATGGCCAGACCGGCCCCGTTAACGCAACAACCAACATTCCCATCGAGTTGAATGTAGCTCAACCCTGCGTCCCGAGCGCGGGTTTCTGCAGGATCTTCTGATTCCAGATCACGCATTGCCTCAATGTCAGGCATCCGAAACAGGGCGTTGTCGTCAATGTTCATTTTCGCGTCGATGGCAAGAACCTCACCCGCCTCATTCACGATCATCGGATTGATTTCAGCCAGAGTCGCGCCGGCTGAAATATAGGCGTTATAAAGACCCGTGATAATCGTGCTCGCCTGGCGAGCCAGCTTGAGATCAGTGTAAAGTGAAAACGCCAGGCCCATCGACTGGTGCGGCAGGAGCCCGTATCGCGGATCGACGGCAAGGCGGGTGATCGCCTCCGGATTGCTTACCGCGACCTCTTCGATATCCACACCACCCTCGGCCGACACCATGAAAACAGGGCACTTCGAAGCTCGATCCAGGACGATCCCTACATAGGCCTCTGAAACGATGTCCACCGCGGTAGTTACCAGAACCCGATCCACGGTGAGACCCTTGATCTCCATGCCAAGGATCGCGTCCGCCGCCTCCCTGGCAGCCGTCGGGTCTTTCGCCAGCTTTACGCCTCCGGCCTTTCCCCGGCCTCCGGCGTGCACCTGTGCTTTGACGACGGTCATTCCGCCAATGTCTGTGGCGAGCCGCTCGGCCTCCTCGGGGGTCCGCGCAATTTCGCCCGGTGGAACAGGAATTCCATGCTCGCGAAGGATTTCCTTCGCCTGATATTCGTGAATGTTCATGATGTCCTCAGACTGAGTATTGCGTCGTGTCGTCCGACGCGTCAGGTACGATTTCAGTACCGCTCTCACCCACAACCGCCGCGGGTCCATTCTCCAGTGCGGCGATGATGGCTCTTGAACCGCCATCCAGTACGAAACTTGTCGCCGCCTCCAGCTTCGGCCGCATGCTGCCGGCGCCTAGCTCGTCACTGGCGAGCAGGGCCAGGGCTTCAGTGGTCGTAATCCGGTTGAGCCGTTTCGGATTCTCAGTTCCCCACCCGGTGTAAACGGCGTCGACATCTGTGAGAATCACAAGCAGGTCAGCGTCAATATCCCTGGCCAGTATCGCCGCAGCCCGATCCTTGTCTACAACAGCATCTACGCCTTCGAGTCCAAAGTCAGGGTGTAGATAAACGGGAATTCCCCCACCACCTGCGGCGATTACGATGTCACCTGCCCGCACGAGATCGGCGACCATGCGGGATTCCACGATCTCCACGGGAACGGGACTCGGAACCCGCCGCTTGAGGTTTCCGTTCGCATCCATTTCCACACACTTACCTGCAGCCCGAAGCTGGATGGCAGTCGACTCACTCAATGCCTGGCCGACGAATTTTGTCGCTGTTCGAAGCTCTGGATCACTCCTGTCCACGCGTGCTTGACAGACCAACGTCACAACACGGCGATCACAATTCGCCCGGGCAAGTTCGTTTGTCAGAGACTGCTGAATCATGTAACCGATCCAGCCAGCCGTTCCGGCCACGAGCACTCCGAGCGGGAGTGGTTCAACCATGGCACGCCCGGCTTCGTTTCGGACCAGTGCGTTGCCAACCTGCGGTCCATTACCATGCACGATAGCGATACGCCAACCGTCCACAGCAAGTGGTACGATGGCGAGCAAGCTCTCCCTGGTGTGCCGAAACTGGTTGTGGATGGAGGCGGATTCGCCTGAGGGCGAGAGTGCATTGCCACCAATCGCTACTACAACGGTCTTTACCTCGGCCATTACGCGGAGGCAGCCAATTCAGGTACGGTAACCCCTTCCAGGGCCAGAACTGCCGCGATTTCGTTACGGATTCGCTCAAGGCCTTCGCGCGTCCGTGACTCGAACCGCACAACGATCACCGGCTGTGTATTGCTGGCTCGAACCAGGGCCCATCCATCCTCAAACAGGATCCGGGCGCCATCGATATCATTCACATCATGTGATTGCTTGTATTGCCGGACTATGCGTTCGACAACTTCAAACTTCCTCTCTTCGGCACAATCGACCCTGACCTCCGGTGTTGATGGGTATGCCGGAATGTCATCCGCCAGTTCCGCCAGACTGCGACCGCGACGCTGAACCATCTCAGCCAGGCGTGCGGCCGCGTAGATAGCATCGTCGAATCCATAAAATCGATCCGCAAAGCATATATGGCCGCTCATTTCACCGGATACCGGCGACCCGCCCTGTTTCATTCTCTCCTTGATCAACGAGTGCCCGGTCTTCCACATGACGGGAACCCCTCCCGCTGCTTCAATCATCTCAGGAAGGGCTTGTGAGCACTTTACATCAAACACGATTTCTGCGTTTGGGTGATCCGGAAGTACATCGAGCGCGTACAGAAGTAAGAGATGATCCCCACGGACGATTCGGCCATTTCCGTCTACGGCACCGATTCGGTCGGCGTCGCCGTCCAGGCCAATACCCATATCTGCGCCTGACTCACGAACCAGGGCGATGAGATCGACCAGGTTCTCGTCTACGGTCGGATCGGGATGATGATTGGGAAACGTCCCGTCGGATTCGCAGTATAGACACACAACCTCGATACCGGCCGCTCTCAGAGCCTCGGGGGCGATCACGCTTCCTGTTCCGTTGCCGCAATCGAGCACAATCTTCACGGGTCCGTGAACTCGGGCCTGGTCGGCAATATCCCGTGCATAGCGCTCGAGAAGTTCGGCCTTCGTGGTATCGCCATTTCCGTCGACAAATGCGTCCGACTCCACAAGTTGCCGCAAGTCCTGGATTGCCTCGCCGTATACCGACCCACCGGCGACCACCATCTTGATGCCGTTGTACTCGGGCGGATTGTGGGAACCAGTGATCTGAATTCCACCGTCGGTCTTGAGCACTGCGGTTGCGTAATACAGAGTTGGCGTCGGCACCGTATCGAGCAGGACAACATCCAGACCGGAGGCGTTCAACCCCTCACACATTGCTTTCGCCAAAGCCGGTGAACTGGGACGATTGTCGTGACCAACCGCAATTCGGCCACTGGTTCGTCCGGTCTGTTGGCGCCAACGCGTGGCATAGGCCCGTCCGACAGCGAACGCTACCTCAGCGGTAAGATCATCTCCAACGACTCCACGTATGTCGTACTCTCTAAAAATCGTGCTCGAAACGTTCATACTATCCTGGGGGAAAAGCTTGTCATGGACTCTCTGGAACCGAGCCTGGTGCGCTGCAGGTCAGCGGACGGTGGCAGTGCCTGTGTCACGCGGTTGGACCAGGGGACTCTCACTTCCAACCGTTGGTGCGTCCTGAACAATACTGGCGCCAGCAGAATCTGTCGCGTCAACCGCCGGACCCGGCCAGATCCCGGCCGCGAGAATGGTTAACACGGTTAGTGCTCCTGCCAGTCGAAAACCGCGGCCAGGTACCGGCGGCAGCACGGCTCCCTCAGGAGCCTCCTCAAAGTACATCTTCCAGATTACTCGCAGGTAGTAATAATAAGAGACCAGACTCGTGAGGACGAGAAGGACGGCGAGCGGAACCTCCCCTGCTGCCATGGCTGCTCTCAGCAGATAAAGCTTACCGATGAAACCACCGGTTGGTGGGAAACCCGCCAACGAGAGCAGACAAACCACCAGCATCCCTGCGAGCATCGGACGACTCCAGCCGAGCCCTCGAAACTTCCCAATGCTGGCTGAGCTTCCCGGATCGCCACCGATGACGGCGACGACAGCAAAGGCTCCCAGGGTCATTACGGCATACACACCCAGGTAGAACACGGAGGCTGAAAAACCAAGAGCCGTGCCCGCCACCAGCCCCACCATGAGGTAGCCGGCGTGGGCAACGGATGAGTACGCCAGCATCCGCTTCACATCGTCTTCCTGCAGCGCAATCAAGTTGGGAATGATCATCGTGAGCACAGCCAGCCCCCAGACGATCGTGTGCCAGAAAGGCTCGGCAGGTGCAAGACCAATTCCGACGATACGAAGCATCGAAGCGAATGCCGCTGCCTTTACTCCTGCAGCCATGAATCCCGTAACTGGTGGAGGCGCACCCTGATAAACGTCGGGGGTCCACATGTGAAACGGAACTGCGGATATCTTGAATGCAAATCCAATGATCAGAAGTGCGACACCACCATACAGGAGGGTGTTACCACTAGCCGTACCAGCGGCGATTTCCGAGGCTACAATACTCAGGTTCGTGCTTCCAGAAGCACCGTAAAGGAGGGCAATGCCATAGAGCAGAAAAGCGCTCGCGAATGCCCCGAGGAGGAAGTACTTGAGTGCGGCTTCTGAAGACCGTTTGTCTGACCGATCAAATCCGGCAAGCACATAAAGTGAGATCGACATCAACTCGATCGCCACGAATACTACGATCAAGTCGCGTGCGGCTGTCAGCAGTGTCATTCCGATCGCTGCCATCAGCAACAGGAAGTAATATTCGCCGACTGCCAGCCCGCGTCGCTCCAGGTATTCTGTGCCGAACAATACCGACAGCGTTGTCGCCGCAAGGATCACAAGTGTGAGGGCAACACGAAATTCGTCAACTGCGACCATCGACATGGCCATCGGCGATTCGAACCCGAGTTGGAAGACTGCAGCTGCGCCTGCGGCGACAGTTCCGACTACGGTTGCAACAGGAACCCATCGTCCACTGGGTACAGACCGGGAACCCCTCAGAAACACATCGACCGTAAGGATCGTCAGACCTGCGACAGCAAGAATGATCTCGGGTAACAGCGCCCACACATAGTGGAGCTGTGAGCTGAAATCGAGGATCATGGCGCGTCCTCCGAGGTCACATCAATCCCGAGTATCGGAAGACGGTCCAATCGTTCGATGCTCGAATTCATCGTCAAGGGTGCCAGCTGAGCTCGCTTTTCTACCTGCTCTATCAAAGCACCGACAGACGACTCAGTTCTGCGCAGCAGCGGTCCGGGGTATACGCCAATCAAGACAATCAACAACAGCATCGGCGCTAACAGGGCACGCTCCCGGCCGCCAAGATCCGTCAGCTCGGCGTTTGCAGCATCCGTGATTGGCCCAAACAAGACCCGCTGCACCATCGGTAGCATATAAGCTGCCGCGAAGATTACTCCGGTCGTCGCGAGGAACGCCGGAATTGGATGGGTCCGGAAAGTGCCGACGAGGATGAGAAATTCACCGACGAAACCGTTTGTTCCAGGTAGACCTATTGAGCTCAAGGCAACCAGTACAAAACTGGTCGCAAATACCGGCATGGTCCTGGCTATGCCTCCAAAATCAGCGATCATCCGCGTGTGCCTGCGCTCGTACAACATTCCGATCAGCAGGAACAGCGCTCCCGTCGATATCCCGTGATTTACCATCTGAAGAATCGCGCCCTCAACCGATTGCGAGGTCAGAGCGAAAACGCCCATCATCACAAATCCAAGGTGCGCAATTGACGTATAGGCAACGAGCTTCTTGGCATCTGGCTGAACTGCGGCGACCCATGCTCCATAAATGATCCCGATTACACTGAGCACCATGACCGTAGTGATAACCGCCGAACTTGTAGCGGCATGGGAGAACATCGGCAGAGCAAATCTTAGGAAGCCGTAAATGCCCATTTTCAACATCACACCGGCCAGAATGACCGATCCCGCGGTCGGAGCCTCTACATGCGCATCAGGGAGCCAGGTGTGAAACGGGAACATCGGAACCTTGATAGCGAATGCCAACGCAAACGCAGAGAACAGGATCAACTGCAGGTTGCGCGCAATCGGCAGCGTAACAAGGTCATTGTATGCAAAGGTCACGACGCCGAACTGTTCGTGATACAGGTAGACCAGGCCGACTATTGCAACCAGCATCAGGAGTGATCCGACCGCAGTAAACAAAAAGAATTTCACCGCCGCATAAATCCGCCGCCCGCCACCCCAGACTCCGATCAGGAAATACATCGGCACCAGCATAACTACCCAAAAAACGAAGAACAGGAACAGGTCGAACGACACGAACACCCCGAGCATTGCCGCCTCGAGTACAAGCAACATTGCGTAGAACGCCCGTTGTTTGGACTCGATGTAGGTAAAGGAACCCAGCACCGCGAGGGGGACGATGAAAGTTGTCAGCAAAACCATAAGAAGGGAAATGCCATCGATCCCAATCGTATAGCCGATTCCCCACGGCTCGATCCATGGCACCGAGACATAGTTCTGGATCGCGGCCGTCCCGGTTTCGAATGACCAGAACAGCGGCAACGATACCAGAAATATGAGCGTAGATATGGCAAATGCCACATGCTTCGCCCGCTCCTCAAGTACCGCCAGGCACAGAACGGCGCCGACCAGCGGCACGACCATAAGAATAGTGAGAATCCAGTGGGATTCGAACAGTGCGCTCACGTCAATTCCCCGCTCACCACAAGATGGTTCCGAGGATCACCAGTACTCCGGTGACGAAGAAAAATACATAGGTGGCAAGGCGCCCCGTCTGAAACAGGCTTCCGAACCAGCCCACCAGCCGAGCACTGCCAGCCAAAGCATTGATGGACCCATCGATCAGGCCGACATCCACAATCCGCCAACAGCCGCGCCACAGAACCAGCATCGGCCGAATTATCACGCGATCATACAGCTCGTCGATGTACCACTTGTTGTAAAGAATTCCCGCCAGACCCGCCGGTGCAGCCGCATCAGCCGCAGCGACCTTCCGTGACAGGATCGAACGGAAGGTCATGACGATCACGACAGCTGCTGCCACTGTTGATATCCCCGCCCATACCGCTTCCCCTCCACCGACAGGTGATTCGTGAGCGGCATGAACTCCACGCGCCTCCATGATGGAGGTAGCTGAATGGAATACAGGTTCGAGCCAATCGTGCAGCGTGTGGACTCCCGGTAGGACCGGAAGTGCGTCCGGTATCTGTACCCATCCTCCGACTATGCTGAGTGCGGCCAGAATAACTAGCGGAATCCACATTACCGCCGGGACCTCTTGTAGATGTGGAGCCGCCTCGGCAGCCGTGCGATTCTCTCCATGAAAGGTCAGCACCATAAGGCGCGTCATATAGCCGGCGGTGAGAAGTGCCGCTATCAGAGATACCCCCCATAACACTCCGTACCCGTAGGCCCCGGAAGACCAGATGATCTCGTCCTTGGAGAAAAAACCGGCAAAGGGAAAGACGCCTGCGATGGCGACAGTGCCTATCCACATAGTGATCCACGTGATCGGCATCGAGCGCCGGAGCCCTCCGTGGTTCCGCATATCGTTAGGATCGTCATCACGATGTGCCGAATGCAGAGCATGGTGCATGGCATGGATGACCGCACCCGAGCCCAGGAACAGCAGAGCCTTGAAAAAGGCGTGCGTCATGAGATGGAATACGCCAGCTGTCCATGCACCCACACCCACCGCCAGAAACATGTAGCCGAGCTGTGACACGGTGCTGTATGCGAGGACCTTCTTGATGTCATATTGCTGCGTGGCAATTGAGGCTGCGAACAAAGCAGTCGCTGCACCAATGGCTGCTACGACTGCCTGCGATACAGGAGCCATCGCAAACAGTACGCTTGTTCGGGCAACCAGGTATACACCCGCAGTGACCATCGTTGCAGCATGGATAAGGGCCGAAACGGGCGTAGGCCCTGCCATCGCGTCCGGTAACCAGACGTATAAGGGAATCTGAGCTGACTTTCCGGCACATCCCAGGAACAGGGCAAGTGTGATCCCTGTAACGACCGCGCCACCAACCAGCAAAGTTCCCGGCGCGGCCTCGAACACCGCCGCAAAGTCCAGTGTACCGAAGTGGACGAATACGAGG
>JBDHMQ010000031.1:0-11618 GCA_039656095.1 Gemmatimonadota bacterium
TGGGGTCCACCTCGACTACGTGCGTCATTGCGACGTCATCCTGCCGCGCGGTCTTTGGGACAAGTATGACCTCGTGCAGGACGTCGAGCATCCGGAGTTCGACTTCTGCTACTGTGAAGTCTGTCGCGCCGACTTCGAGGCGCTCACGGGTCGCGATCCGTTCACGATGCCGGATCCGACGGCGGACGAGGAATGGAGGCAGTTCCGGTGGAATTCGGTGACCCGTGCCGTGCGCGAACTGGCCGACACCGTCCACGCGCGGAACAAGCCGATCACGGCGGCCGTCTTCCCGACGCCTGACATCGCCCGGACTCTGGTGCGGCAGTCGTGGGACGAATGGCCCCTCGATCGCTTCTTCCCGATGCTCTACAACGGGTTCTATCTCGAGGATATCCCGTGGATCGGGGCCGGTGTCGCGGAGGGAGTCGCAGCCCTGCGGGGTAGCGGTCGAGTGCTGAACGCGGGACTCTATCTACCCGACCTGTCACCCGAGGACCTGGGGCGTGCAGTGGCGACCGCTCGGGACGCGGGGGCCTCGGGTGTCTCGTTCTTCGAGTCCGAGGGACTTACCGATGCCCATCTGGATGCACTGGCGGCCGTCCTGTCCTGATCGTGTGCCTGGCGCACGCTTCCATTTACAGCCCTCATCCCCGATCTTGGGGTTCATGACCGATTCCAACGGGAGCCACCAGCAGTCCGCTCAGACACTGCTACGGATCAAGGCATTCTTTTTCGACTACCTGACTATCCTCGGATACCTCGTGGCGCTGGCGGTTGTTGGCTCGCTGCTGACGCTCGGCCCTCTTGGGAACGATTGGTCCGAGCTCGCGTCACCTTGGCGAAAAGACCTGCTGGCTTTCCTCACGACGGTGCTCCCTGTCGTGGCCTACTTCGCGTGGAATGAGGGATCGGCAGCTGGCGCCACCTGGGGTAAGAGGAGGGTTGGCCTGAGAGTAGTGGCTCTCGACGGCCAACCGCTCGGAAGGAACCGCGCGCTCCTCCGTTCGGTCATCAAGTTCACTCCGTGGCAGATGGCGCACACAGCGCTCTCCAACATTCCCGGGTTTCCCATGGCCACGGGTGATCCGCCGAACTGGACTGTCTGGCTCCTGGGAGGCATGTGGGTCGTCGTAGCCCTCTATCTGGTCGGGCTGACCCGGCTGACCGGAGGGAGAACCGTCTACGATCGTCTTTCCGGCTCCCGGGTGATTGCGAAATAGCCGAGCCTTCTTGCGGTACCAGGCAACGAGTTGCCTGCTTGGTGTGTCGATAGGAGTATGGAGCTGCCCACCCGTCTAATGGAGATCTGCGTGCCCTGCTTCCCCCGGCTGACCCACATCATAATCCTGTGCCTGGCAACGACACTTCCGGCCTGCTCGGAGGGTGGCGGCGAGTCCGTCGTCGTTTCGGACTCTGCCGGCATCCGTATCGTCTCGAACCTCGGCGCGGATCAGCCCCTGAACTGGACCTTCTCTCCATCGTTCGCCCTGGGCGGCCAGGACGAGGGCCCCGAGTCCTTCTACAACGTGCGGCGCAGCTCTGTTGGTACGGATGCGGCCGGCAATATCTACGTCCTGGACGCAGACGGGCACCGCATCATCATGTTTGACAGCTCCGGAGAGTTCGTGCGCGCGATGGGTCGTGAGGGCGAAGGACCAGGGGAACTCTCCTGGCCGTTCGGGCTAAGTGTGCGACCCGACGGCACGGTGCTCGTCGACGATATCGGAAAGGGTATCCTGGTCGAGTTCGCCCCCGACGGGGTTCCCCGGAACACCTCTGAACCCATTCTCCCTGGAAGCCGCCGTGTCTGGTCGGATGCGGGCCTTCTATCGAGCATCGAAACGAGGGAAGATGAGGTGCAGACGACACGACTCGTCCGGGTCGTCGGTACAGACACAACAGATCTGCGACAGCTGGCGTCCGCGGTCGGCGGGATGATCGAGCTTCCCAGCTGCGGCATGGGGTTCTCGGGAATGCCGCAGATCTTCGCGCCGAATCTTGTCTGGGACGCGTTCGGAGATCGGACCGCGGTTCGACTTGGGATCGAGTATTCTGTCGATGTTCTCGTCGGAACCGATCAGGTCTCCCGGATCACTCGATCCGTCGGGCCGACTCCCTCATCAGACGAATTGGCGGGGCGAGAACTCGGTGAGGCCATGCAGGTAATGACCAGTGGCGGACTGAGGGAATGCGCGACCCAGGAGTTGCTCGATCAGCGCGGTGTGGCTTCAGAACTGGCGGCTATACGGGATCTGCGAATCGATCCCGCCGGCAGACTCTGGGTGAGCCGGGCCGGCCCGAGACCGGAATCCACTCCCACGGACATCCTGGACTCTGACGGGACCTATCTAGGTACGCTTGGCGCCGACGTGCCCTATCCGATCGGCTTCCTGCCGGATGGGAGGGTGCTCGTGACGGAGACCGACGATCTGGACGTGACGCGGCTGGTCGTGTATGAGATCATGGAGGTCCCGTAGCGTCACAGTTAGTTGATACAAGCAGCCGCTTTCTTTCCTAAGCGCGCCCCATCCGCGATTCTTGCGCGACGCGGAGTTCTCTTTCGATCGAGCCTTTGTTCTGAAGAGGTTTTTCCTGACGAACGCCGAGGGTACGGCGGAAGTGGTGATCAGCTACGGTCAACAAATGAGCGAGTGCCCGGATGACGGTATCTCCGAAGCATTGGCCGCCAGGGTTTCTGAGAAAGCACAATTAGCGTTTGCGGCACTCCGGATTGACGGCCAGTGAAATGAAAAGAGTCACACAGGGCGACTGATGTCGTCTTCACGTCAGTCAGGCCGAAAAAAGCTCCACGTCTCGAGGTTGGCTGACACGATCTGGTGTCCAACGATTTCGTATCCGAAGTACTTGTAGAGTTTCACGTTTTGCGGATCTTCTGTCGTGAGAGTAACGCCCCGAGAATTCTCGTCATTACGGGACATTTCCTGAACACGCTCCATCAACCGACGACCCAGCCCTCTTCCCCGAGCATCATTACGTACTCCGATCATGTTCAGGTGGAGATTCTCAAAGCCGACGTCTGACATGGCGCAGGCGGCGCCGAAGGTCTCGTAGCGGCTGCGGGCAGGTGCGCCTAGCTGATTCCACACCGTCTCACGCAATTCGTTCAACGCCGGTACGCTTCCAGCATCGGATGGGAGGGAAATCAGAGCGGCGGCGTCGAGGCGGGTCGGCCCTCCGATTCCAAGCATCACCTCATGCTTGAGTACCCGGGCCATCACGAAGAAGTGGATCAGCGTCGTCAGGCGTGCTGAGGTGCCCAGTCTTTCGCCGAGTACATAAGTCATCACCGGGTAGTCGGCGAACGACTCACAAAGAACTTCGACGACCTCCGGCACCCACTCTTCCCCCAGTACCATCAGTTGTTCATCTGCCATGATGTCCACACAATGATCCGGTCAACCAGGTTCCGAAAGGCCCGGGACCGAGCTCGGCAACCAACGCATGCTCACAGTTGTCTGAACAGGTGACCTTTCCAGAGAGATAGATGATTTTTTCCACTGCTTTACTAGGTGCGATTGGTGTCGGCGCTGCCCTGTCATTGCCTGTCGATACGATCCCGCAGATCGTGCAGACCGATCTCGCGCTGGATCTGCGCGTGGACTACGACGCAGGCACGGTAGATGGCACGGCCACGCTCGTTCTCCGCAACATCGGGCCGGATCCGATTGCAGTGGTGCCCCTTCAAATCGGGCGCCTGATGACGGTGGCGGATATCCGCGACGCAGACGGCCGGCCGCTCGTTTTCCACCAGGATGTCATCCAGTTCAGCGACTGGCCACGGTTTCAGGTCAATCAGATCGGGGTGGAGCTGCCACAGGCGCTGTTTCCCGGTGAGGAGCAGACGGTCGCGGTCGAGTACGGTGGTGTGTTGGTCGGGTATACCGAGACGGGGATGCAGTACGTGCAGGATCGAGTGGATCGAGACTTTACGATTCTCCGAACCGATGCTTTCGCGTTTCCGACCGTAGGAGTCCCCAGCATCTCTGGATTGCGGGCCCTCCCACGACGCGATTTCAATTTTTTCGCCCGAATTACGGTACCCAGTGACCTGACCGTCGCTACAGCCGTGCCGCCTGAATCGCGAGATGAAGCAGACGGAGAGACGATGTGGGTGTTTCGAGGCGACCAGCCGGTTCCGTTCGTGAACATAGCGATCGCTCCATTCGAAACCCTGGATTCGGACGGTGTCCGTATTTTCCACTTTGTGGATGATGTGGACGGCGCACTGCGACTGAGTGAGCGCGTTGGCGAGACGATGTCCCAGTACAGCGCCTGGTTCGGAACGGGGAAGCCTGACGGCCTGGTTACGATCATCGAGATTCCCGAGGGGTGGGGTTCTCAGGCGAGTCTTTCCGGCGGAATCATCCAAACGGCAGACGCGTTCCGGGACATGCGCGCGATGTCGCAGCTGTATCACGAAATCGCTCACCTCTGGCATCCGATGGACACCGACGTGCCTTCGATTCGCTGGAACGAAGGATTCGCCACTTTCCTGGCCATGCGTCTCGACGCCCAGTTTGATCCAGATGCGGATCTCGCTTCCGCCATGGAATCGTTGGCAGAGCGCCAGCGTGCGAGGTACTCCGACCCGGTTCCAATGATGGAATTCGGTGAGCGAAATCTGACGGATCTTTCCTATGGAACCGGCGCCTTGATGTTCTATATGCTGCACGAGAGTCTCGGGCAGAGGATTTCCGATGCGGTTCTGGGTTCATACATCCAGCAGTACCGCGAGTCGGGGAGCAGCACCGAGGATTTCGTGGGGTCGATCAAGGAAGCCAACCCGGCAATCGTCTCGGCCGTTTTGAGCGACTGGCTGTACACGGCATCGTGGCTGAATCGCCTGGAATCGGGCGAGTCGCTGGCGGACCTGATCGAGTCGTATCGGGCCAAGGGATAGCTGCCGCGTTGACCTCCGGCACCTAAGAGTGCCCTATTGGTCTCCAACCTGGTAAATGAGCCCTCCGGACTCGCAAAGGCCCTGACCCATGTACACCCTTGTACGTCGATTCATCAAAACAGGTATTGCATTCCTGTTCACCGGTCTCGGGCTCGGCTTGTGGATGCTCGTGCGCCGGGAACTGCTAGATGTATGGCCGAGTCCCTATCTCGTATCTGCGCACACGCACGCTGTGTTCGTCGGCTTCGTCATGTTCATGATTCTGGGTGTGGCCCTGTGGCTGTTCCCGCGACCCTCTCGCGGTGACGAACGATACCGCCCGGCGCTTGTCGAGCTTGCTTATTGGTTGCTACTGGCGGGAACTCTTGGTCGTTTTGTTGGGGAGGCCAGTCGGGCCTGGGTGTCTTACGATTTTCTCGGATGGGTCGTGGTACTCGGAGGCATAGCCCAGATCACCGGGTTAGGAGTCTACTTCTGGACGATGTGGACCCGCATCAGGCCCGCGGGCAGCCATTTACGTGAAGCGGCAGGAGAGAAGTTTTAATGAGTGAAACGAAGCGCCTGTCGTTTCTCGACCGATACCTGACGGTGTGGATCTTCGCAGCGATGGGTGTCGGTGTCGGGATCGGATATATCTGGCCCTCCGGTGTCATGGCGCTCAACGATGCCACGCAGGTTGGTACCACATCGGTGCCGATCGCCATCGGGCTGATCCTCATGATGTACCCGCCGCTCGCAAAAGTCCGCTACGAAGAGTTGGGCGACGTGTTCCGCAACGGCAAAGTGCTCGGACTGTCGCTTGTTCAGAACTGGATCATCGGCCCGATTCTCATGTTCGCGCTGGCCGTGCTGTTTCTGCGCGACTATCCCGAGCTCATGGTGGGTGTGATCCTCATCGGTCTCGCTCGGTGCATCGCCATGGTGATCGTGTGGAACGACCTGGCGGACGGTAATCCGGAGTACGCGGCGGGATTGGTCGCGTTTAACTCCATCTTCCAGGTGCTGTTCTTCAGCGTCTACGCGTACGTGTTCATCACGGTGCTTCCGGAATGGTTTGGCATTGAGGGTGCTGTGGTGAGTTTCACGATGGCTGAGATTGCCAGGACGGTGTTCATCTTTCTTGGGATTCCATTCATCGCCGGATTTCTGACGCGACTGATCCTGGTGCGCTTGCGAGGGATGGTCTGGTACCACGAGCGCTTCATACCCAAAATCAGCCCAATCACGTTAATCGCCCTCCTGTTCACCATCGTCGTCATGTTCTCCATTCAGGGAAGGGCGATCATCGGACAGCCGATGGGCGTAGTGCGGGTAGCCATACCGTTGCTGATCTACTTCGTGGCAATGTTCGCGATCACCTTCTTCATGAGCCGGCGACTCGGCGCCGATTATCCTCAGACAGCCACTCTGTCATTTACGGCGGCGTCCAACAATTTTGAGCTCGCTATCGCCGTGGCAGTCGGCACCTTCGGAATTGCGCATGGAGCTGCGTTTGCGGCCGTAATCGGTCCCCTCGTGGAAGTCCCCGTCCTCATCGGCCTCGTTCATGTAGCCCTGGCATGGCGGCGACGGTATTTCCCCAGCTCTGAAGTAGAGATTGCAGGCGTCTCCAACTGCGCTGTGCCCGCGGGAGTACGGCCTGCTGGCAAGGACTTGTAGCTCCGCAATTCGAATCGCACGGGCGACAACCTGATCGTTGACCCACTCCATCCAGCCCAACAGCGGACTCACTTCCCGGTCGATAGTAAACTAGTTGACTAATATCACCAGGTGCCGTATTGTCTCCTTGAAACATAAACTAGTTGACTAATTATCAAGGGGCATATCATGCTGAAGCACGGAACAATCGGGGTCGTAGTCGGGGGGATCGTCGACCTGGCAGCCGGCGGCGTTGGGTTCGGAGCCTTGATCGGAGCTGTAGCCGGTGTGGGGATTCATGTTTGGACGTCTCGCCGAGCCGCGGCGCTTCTGATGCTGCTGCTGGTAGCCGGTGCCGTCAATTCGGCTGGCGCACAGTCCAGCCCTCAGACGGAGTCAGATCTTCCGGTATTCTTCGAAGCCCGCGGTGAAGGACCTGCTGTGCTGCTCGTCCATGGCGGGATGATGGACCGGCGTATGTGGGAACCACAGTGGGTGGGACTGGGTGACGATGTCCGTTTGATTCGATTCGACGTGAGAGGATCAGGGCAATCGCCTCGAAGCGAGGCCTTTCATCCGGCAGACGATATGCTGGCCATTCTTGATGAACTTGGCGTGGACAAAGCGTATGTCGTTGGCCTGTCCAATGGCGGCGCGTTCTCCGTGGACTTCGCGCTCAAGTACCCGAATCGGGTGGCCGCCCTGATCGTCGCTGAGCCCGGTCTCACGGGCTTTCAATTCGACGCTTCTGTGATGCAGCAACAAATGGAGTTGATCGCGGCTTTCCGGGCACGGGACATGGAGAAGGCCACGCGTGTGGCTTTGACCTCTCCCGCATTCGAGCATACACGCGAAAATCCGCCGGCCTGGGAGCAGGTACAGCGTCTCGTGCGCTCAAACATCGCCTCCTTCGCCATGTTTCCCCAGTATCGGTATCATCAACCGCAGGCTGTTGAAGCACTCGGCCAGCTGTCGGTTCCTGTGGCGTTGATCGTCAGTGAGCACGCCGGGCCATCGGCCCTCGCGATTGCGAATATATTCGAGAGAGACGTGACTGATCTTGTTCGCTTCACGATAGCAGACGCAGGTCACATGATGAACCTGGAGAATCCCAAGGCGTTCAATCAGATCCTGAAGGAGATCGTCGTCGAGTGAATACACAAAGCTATATGATGCCGTGGGTGAGCCTTCAGCATGTCGCGGTCTACCTGCGACACGAGCTCGATGCCCGACTGCGTGAGTCGATAGGCGTCTCGGTCATGGAGCGAGATCTACTCGGACACATCTCGCGGTGCGGGGAAGACTGGAAGATGAAGGACTTCGCGGCAGCTCTTTGCGTCAGCAAAACGGCGGTCACGAAGCTGGTCAATCGACTGGAGGCGGACGGATTGGTCGAGCGTGTTCCTTCGTCGGTGGATGGGCGGGTTACGCACATTGAATTGACCGGACCCGGGCTGGAAGTCTTGAGCAAATCAAGCGCTATCGTGGTGCCATTTGTGAAGTCGGAGTTTGCTGATGCCCTGGATGCGAGTGAATTGGAGGTCCTGGGGAAGGCACTGGCTCGCGTTCTTGATTCACATGGACGATGGGAAGGTCAGATGGGTTATCTGGACGGGAACTAGTCCGGTGCCAGGTGACGGACCTTGAACGAGAAACGGCACCGCGGAAGCGGTGCCGTTTCTCAATTCAATAAGCTGTGACTAACCTTGTATCGGCCCGCCGGCGAAGCAGCCGTTCAACCAATCACAGTCTGCGTTGACGAAATTCTAGTCGTCGTCGCCGTCGTCATCGGGTGTGCCGACATCACCAACTGGCTCACCGTCACTCACCGCAGAATTCATGGGTACGTTGTAGATTTCGTCCGAGTGGCGGGAGTACCATCTCTGGAATGACGCGCGGCCCTCCTCAAACTCCTCGTATCCTTCGTCGCCTTCTTCGGGCGCCGGATTTGCGTCGAAATAGTCCGTGCAAGGCTGTCCGCATGCTGCACCCAAACCTTCCATGTCGGCATATTCCACTATGGCGACGATCTGGTCTCCGCGGCTACCATGAAGGTGGCCCATCAGACGAGCGTTAATCACGTGCGGATTCAGCTGCGTGGCCGGCCAGACTCGGTTCATGAAAAAGTCAAAGAACGGACCTCGCTGACCATACGGGACGGTCCATGTCGTTACGGAAATGACATGTGTACCCGGTCCATCACCATCCTGTGCAACTGCTTGCTGCGGCATAGTCCACCCCACCAACATCCCCATCCCTACTGCCAGTAGAACCTTGGATTTCATCAAACTCCACCCTTCTGAAATTAGGTGCCGGCGCATCGGAAAGAAATAACGGCGGGATTATACGGTGACAGAGGAAAGAATTACAGCTAGAAATCAATCTAAATTTCTTTATAACAAGGCGTTACCAAGTGAATTGCTCAACGCCACAGGGCTGCCCGATGTTCCTCATGGTAGATTGCTAAATGGACAGTTTCCTACAGGCAGCCATCAACGAAGCCGAAAAAGGTCTCGCCGAAGGCGGGATTCCGATCGGGTCCGTTCTCGTGCATGACGGTCGAGTCATTGGCCGCGGCCACAACCGGCGCGTTCAACAGGGCAGTGTCGTGCTGCATGCCGAAATGGATGCGCTCGAGAATGCTGGCCGACAGCCGGCGTCTGTGTATCGGGAGTGCACGCTGGTCACGACGCTGTCGCCATGTCCGATGTGCACGGGTGCGATCCTGCTTTACGGGATCCCGCGCGTCGTTATCGGTGAGAACGAGACGTTTCTGGGCGACGAGGAACTACTACAATCCCGGGGCGTTGAAGTCGAAGTCGTGAACGATGAGCGTTGCGTCACTTTGATGCGAGCGTTCATATCGGCGAAACCCGACTTATGGAACGAGGATATCGGTGAGTAAGAGAAGCATTTCAGGAAGGCCCGAAGTTGGTGAATACAGTCACGAATTGAATGCGGACATCGCGGGCATGCCCGGCGACGATGCTGTCGTAGTCCTCGAGGCGGTACGTGATGAGACCCTCGCTTTGTTCTCGAAACTGGACGACAACGGAATCCGGGCCGTGAGCTATGCTCCCGGCAAATGGACGATAAAAGACATCCTTCAGCATCTCATCGATGATGAGCGGATCTATGCCTATCGCGCACTATCCGTCGCTCGCGGCGAGCAGAGTCCGCTGGCAGGATTTGATGAATTCTTGTACGCCCGGGAGGCGAAGGCTGAGGACCGAACCCTGGCTGCGTTGCTTGACGAGTTCCGGTCGGTGAGGTTGGCCTCAGTATCCCTGTTTGGGTCGCTGGCAGAAGAGGTGTGGGAGCGGCGCGGTTCTTCGAACGGCCATCCGGTATCAGTTCGCGGGCTCGCGTTTCATATAGCGGCCCACGAGAGACATCATCTTCAGGTGCTGCGCGAGCGATATCTTCCGCTGCTGGACTAGGAGCTCTATTAAGGCCCAGGCTAAGAGCCTTGTCGAGCCAGATACGCATTGAGTGCCGCTTCCCAGCCCTGCATGAAAGCGTCGAAATGGGCTTCGGTGAACTCGTCGACGATACTCCGTCCGCCCGGTCCCAATGCGGTGTGTGCATAGGTGACGTGGGCGACCGACTTCCCATCGCCATCGGGCTCCAGTTTGACGCTGATATCCGCCACCGTCTGTCCGGGAGTCACCTTCAGAAACGCAATTCGACCATCGTCCGGCTCGTACTCCGTGATCGTCCAGATCGCCTCTGCGTCGCCGGCTCGCGTTGTGAACACGCAACCGAGCTCAGCGATGCCTGAGTCGGTGATCACTACGCCAGGATCCCAACCCTCGACCCACTCCAGTTCACGAACGGGACAGAGAAGGGGAAAAACGTCCGCCGGAGGCGCGTTCAGGTGCTGCGCGTAGGAACGGCTGATCTTGTATGGCGATTCGAGTTGCATTCGTCTGCCCGGAGGTGGCATGCTCCATCGAGGCCCCCTCTTCAAATCAACTTGAAGAGGGGGCTCTGCAAGGGTGTAAACGCTGTCAGTCCGTCCGGCTCGTGATCTCAATGAGATGATAGCCGAACTGGGTCTTCACCGGGCCGTGCGGCTTTCCAACTTCAGCAGAGAACACAACGGCATCGAACTCCGGCACCATCTGACCTTGGCCGAATTCTCCCAGGTCGCCGCCCTGTGCATTGGACGGACACTTGGAATGCTCGCGAGCCACCGCTCCGAAATCAGCGCCGCCCTCGATGTCCTGCTTCAATTCCTCGGCAACCTGCTCCGAGTCTACCAGAATGTGTCGCGCTTTCGCTCGCACGGTATGTCTCCTGAGTGAGTGTCTAGTTTCCGTAACCTGTTGCGATCTCTTCGAGACGCTGCTCAATCTCGCTACCCGGTATCCAGCGACCTCTCAACATGACGCCGGCGGGGTTGCGTACGTTTGCAACGTCTTCGAGCGGGTTGCCCCGCACAAGAATCAGATCGGCGATCATACCCTCTTGCACGGTTCCGCGCTCGTCCTGCGCTTCGTAGAACCGGGCCACGTTGACGGTACCAGACTCCAACGCTTCGAATGGCGACAGGCCGGATTCGACGAATTCAGCGAGTTCCTCATGCATCGAGAAGCCCGGAACATTGAAGATCTGGGGCGCATCACTGCCGAGGAGAATCCCAGCGCCCGCATCGTGGAGTTCCTTCAGAATCTGCCGCCGGATCTCCATCAAGAGGATGCCATTCTCCGGTGAAAACACCGGCGCAGCGCTCCGCTGCCGGACGGCGCCAGCCCAGCTTGCTGCCTGCCGCTGTGGTACATACCGGATATCAAAGCGCTGGAGGTAGTCGTCTGCGTTTCCGAAGAATTCTGGAAACAACGACATCGTGGGCACATTCCAGACACCGGCAGTCTCGGTCCGGCGGGCCAGACGCGAAATGTCGTTCACGTTGACATACTCCACGAGGTTCAGTCCGAAGAAGTCCGACGCCTCACCCGGAATGGAACCGGCGAGTGACTCTACATAGCCGTCCAGGTGGTCGATCGTGGCCTGGTGTGCTTCAAGTGTTCGACCTAGTCCCACGTCGAGCGAGATG
>JBDHMQ010000032.1:0-11606 GCA_039656095.1 Gemmatimonadota bacterium
CCGAATGATACGCGACGCCAACACTTAAGGTAACCCCTGTATCGCCGCCCGGAACGGGTACGCGAAGCGCCTTGACATCCGTGCGAATCTGATTTGCGATTCGGTCGGCTGCCTGCCGGTCCGGATTCACCAGAACGATAACGAATTCGTCGCCCCCATATCGACAGACGATATCCGTGCTCCGCGTCGCCTCCATGAGGATTTCCGCCACACCCCGCAGAATCTGATTTCCGATGCCATGTCCGTAGGAATCGTTTACGGTCTTGAAGCTGTCGAGATCAACAAACAGCAGGGCAAGAGACGTTCCAGTTCGGCTGGCTCGCGAGAGTTCTTCTGAGAGGCGCTCTTCGAGAACGCGATATGTGAATACGCCCGTGAGCCCGTCGTGTAGAGCATCCTTGGCCGCCTGCTCGAACTGGCGTGTCAAAAAGATCGGGCACAGAGACATGGTCGATCGACCGCGAGTCACAGCCTTCGCGAACTCAAGACACGTGGCGTGACCGCAGGATCCACTGTTCCAGGGCTTGCCCTCTGGTGTCGTACCGATCTTCTCCAGAATCTTGCGCACTTCCTCCGGGTCCGCCTCGGTAATTTCATCGTGCCTGGGGTCGTATCGCATGTTCAAATCGATCTGAACGGGCTCGACGACGGGCTCTCGCGAGCGGGTCAGTTCCGCGAGCCCGGCGATGTCCTTGCGCCAGAACAGGTCCTCCACGGGACCCAGGCCTGGATGGCCCAGGTTGCCCTCGAACGGAAGCACGTCCACGAAGCCGAGCGCATTCTCGTCGCCGATCACAGCGCGCGCCACGGCCGGAAGCGATTCAAGTCCGCGTTCTTTCTTGAACCGCCGAGATGTCTGCTTCTGCTCTTCGAGCATTGCCAGGGGCAGTCCTCCTGCCACCGACAGATGCCGGTGTCGATCGGGCGGCAAACGCGTCACGGTCAATGACTGACCCAGCGGTGCTGCGTCCGCGCCTTCGAGAAAGGTTTCCAGCTCATCAAACGAGATGCAGATGTCGATGGCTGACTGATCTCCGTTCACTCCAGGAGCGCCTACTCCCGCGTATACGATTTCAAGGTCGGAGCCGTTGAGTTCGCGGATATATCGGCCAAGAGCGACGGCCGGCGTCACGACGGGAGCGAGAAACGGGAGCAACTCCGGAAGTTTCGTGCGGCAATAGTTGACGACAATCGGACTCGTGGAGCGTAGCCACGAACGGCGGTCACTGTCTCGCCACAGACTCAGGTACTCACCCGCGACCAACTCGTCACCCACAGTCTCGAAGTAGATGCGCTCGAAGCCGGCCGTGAAGCATGCGTTGATCAACTGCTCCGGAGTCGCCGGATAGAAGAACACGATGGCTTCGGTCGGAAGAATCAGGGCAGCACGTTTGGCCTCAACCGCGGATCGGCACCGCTCCAGATCTCCCTGGACATCGAGCGCCTCGTGGAAGCACGCCGGTACGCAGAGACCGCATTCGATGCAGCTGTCTTCGACGATGTGCAGCTCGTCGTGCGTGACGGAAATCGCCTCGACCGGACACACCCGTACACAGGCCATGCAGGCCGTACAGTTGTCGTTGATCGAGAATGTCAGGCCCAAGATTCCAATCCCGTCTCGGTTCCGGCGTTCATACCGGCAAGGGTACTCAGCGCGTATGGCTTCAATACAGTCCCGTGCAGGGTACAAGAAACATACCCGGCCCATCGCGAATCAGGAAACGGTGGGCGACAAAACGAGAGGCATTATGCAACAGCGTAACTCGTTGTGATTGTTGTTATTAAGGAAGCGATCATTCTTCGCGACTCCGATTCGTCAAGGCGATTGCTTTCTCCAGCAATTCTGAGTGTGGCGGCGCGACCACGGTTTCAGGGTTCGACCCAGCAATCCGTCCACACTGTGTGTGGCGCCTTGGTTGTAATGCGCGGGGCCTCGTTCTAGCTTGTTTTGAGCGCAGGGAACGGCACCTGCCAGGGCACCCGAACACTCGACCTCTCAGCGGATCGAAATGGCGAAAACGCAGCCCAGTCTTCTTCGAAAGCTCATTTTCCGTCTTGACGGGACGGCCGACAGCAAGAAGGTCCAGTTCACCAGTGCGGCCGGCAGGCAGTGGGAAGCGGAACTATCGCTTCACTCCGGAACCAATGCTCAGTCGCCGCGGCTCATGGTGCTGTTCCGCGACCCGAAGTATCCAAAGGTCGAACAGCGCTACACGCTGATGCCTGCGGGATTCTCCAAGGTGCCGGACGAGGCGGCCGAGCAGCTCACTGAGGACGATCTGCGCGAGATGCTCGCGACATCGGTCAGAGTTTAAGGAGGGGGCGTGGCGCGACAGTTCATGGACGATGACATGGCCAACTGGGAGGCCTATGTGTCGGGTGGCCAGCCCGGGAGTCCAAAGGTGGCCCGGATTTTCTTTCTCAACCTCGACTCAGCGATGAACCGTGCCCGATATGTCCTGCATGAGAGCGGAAGTGTCGCGGCTGCGGAACGCGCGCTCCTCAAAATGAGCGACGACGACCTGCGAGCAGCTCTGGTCGACAGCGTCCTGAACGACTGACCGGCCTGTGGCGCGGGACGGACGCGAAGGTTCGATCGAAGTCATCACAGGGGTAATGTTCAGCGGCAAGTCCGAGGAACTTCTCCGCCGTGTGCGCCGTGCCCTCATCGCGCGCCGAAAAGTGCAGGTATTCAAGTCCCACCTCGACGATCGCTACAGCGGCATCATGTCGATCAGTTCCCATGACGGAAGGCACATCGAGGCCGTGGCCGTCAACGAGTCCCGGCAGGTAGCGGAGGGTGTCGATCCGGAAGCCCAGGTTGTTGCGATCGACGAGGTCCAGTTCCTGGATGACGCGATCATCGACATCGTGAACGATCTGGCTGACCGTGGCATGCGTGTCATCGTTTCCGGGACCGACATGGACTTCCGCGGACTCCCGTTTGGACCCATCGGACCGTTGCTCGCGATCGCGGAGCAGATCGACAAGCTGCACGCCATTTGTGTCGTGTGCGGCGACCTGGCCACGCGGAATCAACGGTTGATCGACGGGAAACCGGCCTCAGCCGAGGGGCCGACGATTCATGTGGGAGGCGCAGAATCGTACGAAGCGCGGTGTCGAAAGCATCACGAGGTTCCATCGGCGGTTGATGATCAGATGACGCTTGTTGATCAGTAGGCGCGGTCCCCGCTGATGGATCTGAATCCCGTCGAAGGCCTGCTGTTCTATCTCGTATTTCTGTTTTCCGTTACGCTCCACGAGGCGGCACATGCGTGGGCGGCTCTCAGACTCGGCGATCCGACAGCGTACCACGGTGGCCAGGTGACGCTGGATCCTCGTCCGCACATTCGCCGCGAGCCATTTGGCATGGTCCTGCTGCCGCTGCTGTCCGTTGTGACCATCGGCTGGCCATTCGGATTCGCCAGCGCACCGTACGATCCGAACTGGGCGCTGCGCCACCCTAAGCGGGCCGCCTGGATGGCCCTCGCAGGCCCCGCCTCGAACATGCTTTTGTGCCTGATCTCAGGTGTCGCGATCTTCTCGCTGCTTGAGGCCGGTGTGTTCACCGGACCCGATCGGGTAGGTTTTTCGCACCTTGTCGATACGGCCGCGACCGGAGTGTGGGTCGGCGTCGCGTTCTTCCTCAGCGCGATGTTCTCGCTGAACCTGCTACTCGCCGTGTTCAACCTGCTGCCGTTTCCGCCACTTGATGGGAGCGGCGCGGTGCCGCTACTGCTCAATGACGAACACACGGCGAAGTATCAACGGTTGATGTGGGGTCGCCCGGGGCTGGCCTGGATGGGCATCTTGATCGCGTGGTATGCGTTCGATTACGTATTCGATCCTGTCTGGACACTGGCCATCAATATCCTCCTACCGGGGAGTTACGGCTGATGATGCGCTTTGATGTGGAAGTGAACGGCGAACCTTACTGTCGCGCGGGACTCGATCCGACCGGTGTGGTCAGCGTGATTCTTAACTGGGTCGAGTTGATGCCGGAGGTACTTTCTTCGCCCCGCGGCCAGCCCGGCCCGCACACGTCGCTGACCGTCAGCGGTTACCGCGTGAACGGTCCGATTCCTCTGGATCCGGACGAGTCCGCGGACCTTACTCACGTGCACTGGGGTGAGATCGCGCGGCTACTCGAACCCGGCGACGAGGTGCTGATTCGCGTCGTTGCCGCCGACGAGGCCGACGATCCAATGGAAACGCCGCAGCTGGAGCCGATCGACCAGGACGCCGAGGGAGAAGCAGAAGGAGAAGCGGCGTGAGCGGGCAAGCGCTGATGGTTCGGCGCACGCTGGTTGCGATCATGCTAACCGCAGTCGGCGGATGTGGAATCCAGTTCACGCGTGCCCCATCAGCCGCAGACGAGGTGCAGACGATTCGAGATGCTCGATTGGCGCAGAATGATGCGATCACTGAGCGGGACATCGAAGCAATCGCCGGCTACTGGGAGCGTGGTGTACGCTCGACGGCTGGCACAGGGATTTTTGTTACGGGACGGGCCGAGTATCGCCGCGCGTTCCAGGACGAATTCCGGAATTTCAATGATCTGGCCTACTCGCGCACCCCCGATTTTATCGAGCTGAGCTCGGTAAGAGTTTCCAATGCGGACAAGCTGGCGTCAGAGTCCGGTACGTGGACAAAAAGCTGGACAACCTCGGAGGGACAGACTGAGCTATACGGCCTCTATGACGCGATGTGGAGAAAACGTAATGGTCAGTGGCGGATTCGGTCGGAGTTGTTCATAGCGCTTAGTTGTACGGGCGCGGATTGTCCCTGATGACGGCGTACGAGCCTGGTATCTGCCGTCCCGACGAAGCCACCGAGTTCTTCACGGATGAGCGCTGCCACATCCTCGAAATGTGGAACGACGCCCGGGATCCGGGAGTATCGGTCGCCCGGGCTCGCGTTGAGCCGGGTGTTACGACTGAACTGCACGTTCTCGACGGGGTCGCCGAGCGCTACTTGATCACGCAGGGGACCGGTGAAATAGAGCTCGATGGCCAGAGCACCGGAGCCGTCGGCCCGGGCGATTTCGTGTACATCCCGGCCGGCGTCCCGCAGCGGGTGACGAACACCGGCGCGGATGACCTGGTCTTCTACTGCATCTGCTCGCCGGCCTGGCAGGAAGGCGTGTACCGATCGCTTGAGTAGGTCAGGCCCCGGAGGCGAAATACTCCCGAGCTTCTGCCACCTCCGGACGCGGGCTGTCAGCTACGGCTAGATCGAGCAGAAGTCGATAGGAGTGCGCTGCGAGGTCGCCGCGGCCCCACGCTAGAGCGGAGCGCGCCATTCCATAAATGCTGTTGAACCGCCGTGCCGCGTGGTTCAGTGATTCGGCATACTCCCGGAACGCCTCTTCGGGCTGTCCCAACTCCATGAGCATGTCTGCGAGCTGCTCGTGCGCCGGCAGCACTCGTCCCGGGCTGAGCGAACTCTTGTCTGTCTGGTCCTCGATCTCTACCGCATCTCGCATGAGCTTCAAAGCCCGATCGGTTTCTCCCTCGGCCAATTCGATCCAGGCTTGGGCTTCCAACCTCAATACCTCGGTCGTATTTCGCACCCAGATATTCGGATGATCGTGAACACCGGCAGCAAGTTGTTCGACACGGACCAGGTCCTTGCGGGCCGTCGCCGGATATCCTCCGCGTGCCGCTCCCAATGCGCGGGCCCAATGCCGCAAAGCAACGGCAGCACGTGCCTGGTAGCTGGCTCCAGCCACCCAATCTCCGGGGGCTTCGGGGAGGGCAGCCGCCTCCTCCCACTCCCGGCGCTCCAGCGCATATCTCACAGCCACTGCGCCTCCGTTGAAGTCGACTTTCGCATCCTTCCAATTCAGGTTCTCGAAGTTTGCGATGTGCTCTACGACTTCCCAAGCGGCAGAATTTTGACCGCGCTGCAGGTACGCATAGGCCAGGTAGTCCAGTGAATGCATCTCCTCCGGCTGCGTCTGGATCCGCAGTTCCGGTTGTGCCCCAACCGCTCGAGCTGTGGCGACAGAAAGTACGTTCGCGTCGATCGATGCGTCCCACATGCCTTCCTGCGTGAATATGTGCCCGGACATGTGCACGGAATGGGTCAGATCAGGGGCGATTTCGAGGTAGCGGTGCGCGGCGCTTACAGCCTTGGATGACAGCGGCGGATAGTCGTAGCTGTGGATGATGTAGTGAGCGAGCCCGGGGTGCTCGGGCATTTTCTCGAACATCGCTTCGAAGAACGGTCCAGTCTCGTGCTGAACCGCATAGGTCTTATCCGTCGGATCTGCGTTGCTGAGTACCGCCAGCCGATGGAAAATCGCAGCCTCCGGGTCGTGCGGACTCCCTGCTTGAACAGATTCCATTGCCTTCTCGTACGCGATGGCTCGTGTTCGATGCTCCAGCGTCTCGTAGTTCCGGTAGAAGGTCGAGATCGCCTCGATGTATGCTGCCTCACGATCCGAAGTTGGAACCTGTTGAGCAGCGGCTGCCGCAGTATGTCCTGCAACCAGATCGCTGGCCGTCGGCGGTGCCCACAACAGGTGGTAGTACGTCATCGCGACTCCCCAGTGTGCCATCGCACATCCGGGATCGGCTTGACCCACCGCCTCAAATTCCAGCCTTGCCAGGGCAAACTCGAACGAATGCAGCAGCGCCACAGCGCGATCGAAGTCCGCGCCGACGGATTCGTCGCACGTCGTGGAGAAATGGACCTCGCCGAACCTCGAGAACTCCTGCGCATCCGCACTAGTGGGACGAGTGAAGCCGGAGATAGATACCAGCGTAAAGAAAGTAACGACGAGTGTTCGCACAGCGTCCTCCATGCGGGGAGAGTGGCCGAACCTGACCCGGATTCTAGCCAGCGCGTTCCGCCGGGGCAAAGTCAAAGCCTTATCCTGCAACGTGAACCAACACGCTATATGTTCAGGACAACTGTAGTTAGAACTTTGCGCCTTGTAGACGCCTGACGCCCCCGGGCATCTGCGGAAAAAGGGGTTCCATGCGCCACTTCTTCCGATGCATACTGCCGTTGTTGTTCATTCTTGGGCTTCCCTCGTCGTCCGCATTCGCCCAGGCGCAGCGCATCGATCCAATTCCGGCTGGTCCGGAGAACATCGTCGAGGCCCTGTCTCCCTTCCGCAGTAACCCGGACTCCAGCAAGGTCGCGCATCTGATCAGTGAGCGGGCAGCGCTGACCAGCTTCCCCACTTCCGATGGCGACCAGGTGCTCGTGGCCCGTCTCTGGCGGCGAGCGGGACAACCGGAGCTGGCGATGGCGGCGCTCCGGCAAATCGGTGGCGACTCGGATGCTTCGAGCCTGGCCATGTACGAGGCGGCCCGCGTCCTGCTCGAGTCCGGAGTGAACGAGTATGGCGGCCGGCAGGCATACTGGCTTGCCTGCAGCGTGCCCGATGAGCGCGTTCGGGCTGAAATCGAGTGGGACCTGCTGCCGGTATCGACACCGGAAGAGCGGGAGGCCTGGAGTACGGAGCCCGCGCGGGAAAACTGTGACTGGTTACAGGACTTCTGGGGCGAACGGGCGCAGCGGATGATTATCGGGCTCGATGAGCGGATCGCCATCCACTTTCGTCGCACCGCCGAGGCCCGTCGTCTGTACTACCTGGGCAAGCCACGATTCCTGCAAGGAATGTCTAATACTCACGGACGTCCGGACGGACTCGCCGTCGACGACCGTGGCCTGCTGTTCATGAGGCTCGGTCCACCTGATCACGACGAGGCATGCGGAGAACTCGTTCCGTCGCCGACTGACACCTTCCCCAACCTTCTCGGCAGGTGTTGGGCCTATGAAGGACAGCGTGGCTATCAGCTGTTCTACCTCACGACCACGGACCGATTCGGGCAGACCTGGGCGGACGGAGACTTCCGCATCCAGGAGAATCTTGGCCAGCTGGCGGAGCCAGGCACTCGGTACTTCCACCAATACGTGATGAATGCTGACATTTCGGACGGCCTAAAGAAGGAATTGATTCGAAGAGGACCACGGTTCAGGGGAGTGGGTGGGGGCGGACTGCCCGGCTGGCAGCGATCACTGCGCGCTGCCGAGTTCCGGGCAAACTGGAGCCGAGTGAGGCTTGACCTTCGGCGATTCACATCCGCTGTTCTCGAACAGGTTCCCGACACACCCGACCTTGGTCTCACCGCTGACCTTCGGTTCGAAACCCTGCGTTTCCTGAACCCCGGTACACGAAAGTGGTTCGTGTGGCTATTGGGCGCCGTTCCAGCCAGTCAGCTCCAACCGTCCGATGGGGACAATCCTGAGTCTACACTCGATGTCGGCGGGCGATTCTCGTTCATGACGCCGAGCGACATGGGCATCGAGCAGATCACGCCGTTGTCTATACCCGTGAGAGCACTAACGTCCGACGCAGGTATTTCAATTCGCGGCTCGTTGTCGGCCGACCCCGGTCCTCTCGCAGTGAGTTTTGTGATAGAAGACCTGAACGCTCCCGGCACCGGCGCATGGATCCAGGACACGGTAAACGTGCCTTCGGTCCGCGGCTTTCCCCAGCTGAGCGATATTGCGGTAGCACAGACCGAGGGCGGAACCTGGACTCGCGACGGCGTCACGTTTCTGCAGCTTTCTCCCGTCCACAACACGAATCCCGATGGCACTATCCATACTTACTTCGAAGTGTACGGGATGAGGTCTGGTACCGAGTACGATGTGGAGGTGCGCCTGATCAAGGCGGACAAGGCAGAGAAAATCTGGCGCGTGGAATCCAGGGACGTGGCGTTTCGATTGCAGTTCCGGTCAGAAATGAGTGGCGACATCGGGCGACATCACCTGCGTCTGGAGCTGGGCGACACCAAGCCTGGCGAATATGTGTTGGGGGTGCGGATTCAGGACGCGATAACCATGGCGTACAGCCTCCCGGCAGTTACCGACCTGTTTGTAGCGGAAAAGTAGGCGGTAGCGTGAATTGTCCGAATCCATCTGATTCCCTCCCAGGAGACGCCTAGATGGATTCAGAACACGATCCGTTCACGCTCGATCCGGATGAAGTGCGCGATCTCGGTTTCGGTGAGGCGGTAGCCAGGAACGAACGCAAGCGGCTGCTTAACCACGATGGCACGTTCAGCTCGGGCCGGCACGGCCAGTCTCTGCTGCGCTCCATCCCGATCTACGAGCACCTGACGGCGGTCAGCTGGAGGAAGTTCTACCTGGGTACCCTGGTCACGTACCTCGTGATCGCTGTCTTTTTCGCGGGCGTTTTCTTTGCTCTTGGCCCCGATGCGATTTCCGGGCTGGTTGCGTCGACTGCTTTGGATCGCTTTGCGCAGGCCTTCTTTTTCAGCGTCCATACTGTAACTACCGTCGGGTATGGGTCGCTCTCACCAGCAACCACGGCCGCGAATCTCGTCGTAGCGGTCGAGGCTCTGGTTGGGATGGCCGGTTTCGCTGTCCTGGCTGCCCTGCTGTTTGCCCGGCTTTCGCGGCCCATCGCAGACATTCGGTTCAGCGGAAACGCGATCGTTGCTCCGTTTCAAGGCGCCACGGCCCTTATGGTCCGGGTCGTGAATGGAAGCCGCGGTGAACTGGCCGACGTTTCGGTACGGGTGATCTTTTCCTGGCTCGAAGGTCACGGGGAAAGACGCCGCCGTCGCTTCGAGACTCTCGATCTCGAGCGCTCCCACATCACGTTCTTTCCACTGACCTGGACGGTCGTTCATCCGATCAACGAGAAGAGTCCGCTGCGGGGTTGGGACGCCGCCCGCCTGGCGGACGCACACATCGAGATCCTTGTCCAGGTTGCCGGTTTTGCGGAGGTCTACTCGCAGATCGTGCGAGCTCGGACGTCGTATGTGGCCGAGGAGGTCCTGTTCGACGCCCGCTTCGTGAATATCATGGAAGAGACCGAGTCTGGCGGCGGCCAGGTAGACGTGCGGCGGATAGGAGAAACACAACCGATCTGATAAGCAGAACGGTCGGCATGGGGAACACTGACCGCCAGTCGGCGTTACCCACCTGCACAACCAATTCTAGGGACCCGTCAGGACAGAAGCATGGTTCGATCGCTGTTTGCCGCTGTGGCCGCCGCCGCGTTTCTCTCTATGTCAGCAGAGCCGCAATCCTGGTCCGCAGATCAACACCGACTACTACGAATACAGCGCCAGGGTAGGCCCGGACGGGCGAATCACGTTTTCACGGGCCGGGTTCGGAGAGCCCGAAACCCGTCCGGCAGACCTGTATGTGATTGATCTCGTCGAACGTATTACGAACCCTTAGCCTCGTCTGACGCGCCCACGATCGGCTGCCAGAGTTCGACCTTGTTGCCGTCGGGATCCAGGAACCACCCGAATCGGCCGAAGTCGTAGCTCACCACGTCGCCAACGAGCGTTGCCCCTCCGGCTTCGACCTGCTCCAGAGCGCCGTCCAGGTCGTCTACCATGAGGTTGACCATGAACGGTGAAGACGTCGGTGCGAAGTAGTCGGTGTCGGCAGGAAAGGGTGCCCATACCACAGACGAGCCGGTCGGTGCATCGCCGACCGGGAAGTTTCCGCCGCAGCCGTCCTCATACGGTACGCCGAGTACGTCCCGATACCACTTTCCCAGGGCCTTCGGATCCGGAGATTTGAAGAATACGCCGCCAATGCCCAGTGCACGTGCCATGATTATTCCTTTCGAACGCCCGGCGGTTCCATTCGTCCCAGCTTTTGCAGGTTGCCGGATGCCCGGCCCAGCAGCAGGAACAGCATCGCCGCTACCGCGGCCAGTCCAACCACGTCGAACACGGTGAACGGCACTCCGAACACGCTGAATGGAAGCGGGCTGAGCAGTACGGCCAGCGAATTCAGGGAAATGAGCAGAATCCGGGTTTCCGTTGGTCCGAGCGCCCCGTGTCCGAGCTTGAATTCGCCGAACACGTGGGTCTCGAGGTAGACGTTCACTGACAGCAGCAGATACGCAATCGAAATCGCCAGGCCGACCGATAACAGCATCACCGGTGAGAAACCGAGGCCGAGACCGATCGCCAGTGTCGAGTAGGCATCCGTCAGGTGGTCGAGGTAGAAGCCGTAGCGCGGCCGCTCGATCTTCCGGTACCGGGCCAGCGTCCCGTCCAGACTGTCGCCGTACCATTGAACGACGAGCAATCCGCTGGCCACCCACAACCAGTTCAGGTTCCGGTTGGACAGCATGTAGGCGATGGCGATTCCCGTCGACGCAATGAGTCCGAGCACCGTCATGTGGTCCGGCATCACGCGGGCAGGAAGCATTCCGGCAAGGCGGGGAAGAGCCCATGCTTCGAACCGGGCCAGGGCGAATCCTCCCGTGCGGTCGTGCTTTCCAGCGCGATCGGGCTGTTTCATGGGGCCTCTCGATCGACGACAAATGCATCACGCTGTGCCGTCGGCATGATGATGATGTCAAAAACGTTCACGTGAGCTGGCCGGCTGGCCGCGTACCACACGGCATCGGCGACATCGGCTGCGGCCAGTGGCTGGAATCCCTCGTAGGTCGCATCGGCTTTCACCTGGTCACCATGGAAGCGCACCATCGAGAATTCAGTCTCGACAAATCCCGGATCCACGCTGGAGACCTTCACGCCACTGCCGGCCACATCCACGTTCATTCCCTTGGTGAGCGCCTTCACACCGAA